>NZ_DAHVQP010000111.1:0-66007 GCF_027317685.1 Saccharomonospora sp. | reverse complement strand
ACGGCGAGCGACCTGGCCCGGTTGCGGGACCTCGACGCGGTGCTGCGTTCGATCGTGCGTCGAGCCCGCATGTTGTTGCGAGCGGACGTCTCCTACCTCACGCTCAACGACCATTCCGACGACGGCAGCACGTACATGCGGGTCACGGACGGGTCGGCGTCCGCGGTGTTCCAGCAGCTCCGTCTCGGCGTGGGGCAGGGGCTCGGGGGACTGGTGGCACAGACGAAACGGCCCTATGCCACCCGCGACTACCCGAACGACAGCCGTTTCGACCACACCGGTCCCATCGACCACGCGGTGAACGACGAGGGACTTGTCGCGATCCTCGGTGTTCCGTTGTCGTTGGGGGAGCGGGTGATCGGGGTGCTGTTCGCCTCGGAGCGGCGGCCCCGGGCCTTCTCTCCCGACGAAGTGGCGTTGCTGTCGTCGTTCGCCGACCACGCCGCCATCGCCATCGACAACGCGCGGTTGATCGAGGAGAGCACGGCCGCATTGGCGGAGTTGGGCGCCGCCAACGAGACGATCAAGGCCCACCACGAGAGTCTCGCCCGGGCCCAGGAGGCCCACGACCGTCTCACCGAGTTGGTGCTCGGTGGTGCGGACGTGCCGGAGGTGGCGGAAGCGGTGGCGTCGATGCTCGGTGGCGGCATCGTGGTGCGTGACGCCGAGTCGACGGAACTGGGTCGGTCCGGCGCGGCCCGGGCGCGGATGTCGGCGCGGGCGTTGGGGCGGGTGCTTTCCGCGTCCCGGTCGGCTGGGAAGGCCGTGGCCGAAGGCGACGCGTGGGTGTGCGCGGTGATGGCGGGCCCCGAGCTGTTGGGCAGTATCACGCTCACCGGACGCCCCGACCTCGACGACGCGGACCGGCGACTGTTCGAACGGGCCGGTGTGGTGACGGCGTTGTTGTTGCTGTTGCGGCGATCGGCCGCCGAGGCCGAGGACAAGGTGCGGGGCGAACTCGTCGCCGACCTGCTGAACGTGCCCGAACGGGACCCGGCGACCTTGCTCGATCGGGGACGCAGGCTCGGGGTGGACCTCACCGCGCCGCATGTCGTGCTCACCCTGCACACCGACGGCGTGTCGCGGGCTCGGCTGGAGTCGGTGGCCGCGCGCAGGGCCGTGCTCTCGGGCGTGTACTCGGAGCAGGTCGTGATGTTGGCCGACGCGGCGGACCCCGGAGAGCTGGCGTACAAGACCGCCGCCGAGCTCAGCACGTCACTGGGCTGCCCGGTGACCGTCGGTGCGGTCGGTCCCGCTTCCGGTCCCGTGGAGTTGGCCCGGGCCTACGCGGAGTCAGTGCGGTGTGTGCGCGCCCTGCTCGCCTTGGGGCGACAGGGACACGGCGCGGCACCGTCCGATCTGGGTTTCGTGGGCCTGGTGTTGAGTGACCGCACCGACGTCGCGTCGTTCGTGCGGGCCACGCTCGGGCCGGTGCTCGACTACGACGCCGCGCGGGGAACGGAGCTGCTGCGTACGTTGCGTGCGTATTTCGCGTGCGGGGGCAACCTCACGCGCGCCAAGGACAAGCTGCACGTCCACGTCAACACGGTGGCGCAGCGGCTGGACCGTATCGCGTCGTTGCTGGGCTCCGATTGGCAGCGGCCGGAGCGGGCGTTGGAACTCCAGCTGGCGCTGCGCCTGCACGTGTTGTCCAGCTGACGGCGGCCCACCGGGCACGACGGTCTCAGCCGGGGTGATGGCGGGCCATGAGGGCGTTGAGGAAGTCCTGGGTGCACCGGACAGCGCGTTCGGGGTCCCCGTCGGCGATCGCGGCGAGGAGATCGCGGTGTTTTCCGGATTCCCGAGGACAGATCTCGGTGTCCGGGGCGTCCGAAGCATCCGAGGTGTCCGAAGTGGTCGCCACGCTCGCCGTCACCAGTTCCGTCAGGCCCCGGTAGAACTCGCTGAGCAGGTTGTTGTGTCCTGCCTCCACCAGCGCGAGGTGGAACTCGGCGTCGCGGCGCGCGTAGGCGTCCTTTTTGCCCCGCGCCCACAGCTCGTCACGTTCGTCGAGCAGCCGGGTGAGGGTGTCGAGGTCGTCCTGGGTGCGTTCGGTCGCGGCCAGTCGTGCGGCCTCCACCTCCAGGGCGCGCCGCACCTGTAACGCCTCCAGCAGCCGCGACCCGCACAGTCGCCGCAACGCGCCGGACACCTCGTTGGTCGCTTTGACGTATGTGCCGTCCCCTTGACGGACTTCGAGCAGTCCGCTGTGGGCGAGCGCGCGGACGGCCTCCCGCACGGTGTTGCGTCCCACGCCGAGGGCGGAGGCGAGTTCGGACTCGGTGGGTATGCGTTCCCCGATCGCCCATTCGCCCTGCCGCACCGCGTCGCGCAGTTGCTCGATGACTTGGTCGACAAGCCCTGTGCGTCGGGCTGAGACCAACGGCACAGTAAACATCCTTTCAGCGGGTCATCCTACCTTTGTTACCGTATCCGACATGGCCAGCGAGTGCGAGACGTCCGCGCGGGGGACGGTGGGAACGGATTCCGCGGAGAGTCCCTCGAACGTGCGAACCGGCGTCGTGCTCGGCGGAGGCCTGCTGCTGGCGATCGCTGTGGTGCTGGTCGCACTCAACCTGCGGCCCGTCATCACGTCGGCTGGTTCGGTGCTCGACAGGATGCGCGACGGCCTCGGCGCCTCGGACACGTGGGCGGGGGCGCTCACCACCCTGCCCGCCCTGTGTTTCGCCGCGGCCGGGTTGGCGGCGCCGGCCCTGTCCCGTCGTGTCGGATTACGTGCCGCTGTGTCCGTGGCTCTGCTGCTCGCCGGGGTGGGACTGGGACTACGGGTGCTGAACGGCCCACTCGTGGTGCTCGGCGGCACACTCGTGGCGTGCGCGGGTATCGCCCTGGCCAACGTCCTCATCCCCGTGGTGGTCAAAACCTCCTTCGCCGCCCGGATCGGGTTGATGACCGGTGTCTACACCGCGGCGCTGCAGCTGGGTGGGGCCATGGGTTCGGCTGTCACCCCGTCGCTGGAGCCTGCACTCGGCGGCTGGCGCGGCGCGTTGGCGAGCTGGGCCGTGCTGGCTGTCGTGGCGCTGGGCGTGTGGCTCGTCGCCACCAGGAAAGTGCCGTCTCTACGTGGTGCGGCCTCGTCCGATGAGGAGCGGCCCGGACGTTCACTGCTGCGAGTCCCCCTGGCCTGGGTGGTGACCGCGTTCTTCGGCTGCCAGTCGTGCCTGGCCTACATCGTCATGGGCTGGCTGCCGCAGGTGCTCATGGACGCGGGCGTCAGCCGAGGAGACGCGGGCCTTCTGCTCGGACTCGTCTCGCTGCTCGGGCTACCGGTCAGCCTCACCATCCCGGCCATCGCCGCCCGCCGGGGCAGTCAGAGCGGGTGGGTTGTGATCCACGGCGTTTTCGCCGTCTCCGGCATCCTCGGCCTGTTGTTCGCCCCCGAATTCTCTCCGTTGCTCTGGTCGGTGCTGCTGGGCCTCGGGATGGGCGTGTTCTCGCTCGCGCTCACCGTCATCGCGCTGCGGGCGAAGGATGGCGCCGACACCGCCGCCCTGTCCGGGATGGCCCAGGGCTTCGGTTACCTGATCGCCGCGGCGGGACCGTTCCTTTTCGGCCTGTTGCACGATGTCACCGGCGATTGGACCGCGTCGTTCGGGTTGTTGTTGGCCGTCGTGTTGCTGAAGACCGGTTTCGGCTATCTCGCCGGGCGACCCCGGTACGTCTGAGCGACGACTGAGCCGACGGATGTCGGCTCAGTCCTCCAGCGGGAGTCCCAGCAGCGCGTTCTCGACCAGTTCCGGCAACGCCGGGTGGATCCAGTACTGGCCCCGGGCCATCGAACGCGCGTCGAGTCCGAAGCTCATCGCCTGGATCAACGGTTGCAGCAATGTCGGAGCCTGCGCGCCGATGATGTGCGCGCCCAGCAGTTGTCCCGACCGGGGGTCGGCGAGCAGCTTCGCGAACCCGGTGGTGTCCTCCATCGCCCAGCCGTAGGCGATGTCCCCGTACTTCTGGGTCGCCGTCACGTACGGAACGCCGCGTGCGGCGGCGTCGCGTTCGGTGAGTCCGACCGAGGCGATCTGCGGTGATGTGAACACCGCGTGCGGCACGAACCGGTGGTCGGAGGCGATCGGGTCGTCGGGGTGCAGCAAGTTGTGCTGTACGACGCGGGCCTCGTGGTTGGCCACGTGCTTCAGTTCGTACGGCGAGGACAGGTCGCCCAGGGCGTAGATGCCGTCCACGTCGGTGCGCTGGTACTCGTCGACGACGACGTGTCCGCTCGGCGTGGTGGAGATTCCGGTGGCGGCCACGTCGAGCAGGTCGGAGTTGGGGCGCCGTCCCGTCGCGACGAGCAGCAGGTCGCCTTCGACGGTCTCCTCGCCGCCGGGCCATTCCAGGTCCAGCACCACGCCGTGACCGCCGACGCCGCTGCCGTCGCGGCGCACCCGGACGGTGCGGCGGTTCAGCCGCACGTCGTAGCGTTGCGAGGCCAGCTCCGTGAACCGCCTGCTGATGTCCTCGTCCTCGTTGCGCAGCAGCGCGCCCGACCTCGCGATGATGGTCACGTCCACGCCGAACGACGCGAAGACGTGGGCGAATTCGGCACTGATGAATCCACTGCCGAGGATGATCGCCCGACGGGGTAGCTGGTCGATGCGCATCACGGTGTCGGAGGTGTGGTAGTCGACGTCGGCGAGCCCGGGAATGTCGGGCACGGTCGCCCGTCCTCCGGCGGCCAACACGAACTCGTCCGCGGTGAGCGTCGTCTCACCGTCGGCCAGTCGCACCGTGAGTTCCTTGTGTCCGGTGAAGCGTGCCTCACCCTCGTACACCGTGACGTTCGCGTTGTCCTCGTGTTCGATGCGATAACGTCGGCCGCCCTCGGCGATGGGGTCGATCCGGCCGAACACGCGGTCGCGGATCTCGCGCCAGCGCACGTTCCGCAGTTCCAGGTCGACACCGAGCCTCGCCGCGGACTCGGGCGTGGAGGCCAGGTCGGCCGGGTGCACGAACATCTTCGTGGGGATGCATCCCACGTTGAGGCAGGTGCCGCCGAACACTCCCTTCTCGACGATGGCGACCTTACGGTCGGCGAAACGAGAGTCCAGGATCGAGTTTCCCGATCCGGTCCCCACGATCACGAGGTCGTAGTGCGGCACGACGGCACCTCTTCCAAACACGGTCGGCGACAGCGGCGCGGCCGGATCTCGACCGCGTCATTGTGATCGAACAGGTCGGTCGACGGCATTGTTCCCGGGCCCGGGGTCCGGCGGTGGAACGGGGTCACGTGTGGTGGGATCACGGTGGGGTGCCGTGACGGTTCGGAAGGTGCGCGGTATCCCGGCGTGACCGACTCAGCGCGAGGACCACGGCCCGTATTCCACCCCATTTAGCGACAGCACGTAGCGCTGCCTTCGACTTAGGGTGGTCGTGTCCGGTAGGAGGGGAGACTTCAACGTGTTCACGAACATCCGGCGTCGACTCGTGATGGCTCTGATGGTGTTGACGGGCGCGTTGTGTGTGTCCGCGGGCCACGTGGCGGGAGCGGCGCAACGGCCCATCGTCGGCGGCGACGACGCGACCATCGACGACTATTCCTATGCCGCGTTCCTCGTCGACGGCCGAGGCGAACAGTACTGCGGGGGCACGGTGATCTCCCCCGACCGGGTTCTCACGGCTGCCCATTGCGCCCTCGCCGTGCGCGAAGCCGATTTGAGTGTCGTCGTCGGTCGTGAACGCATCGACTCCGACGAGGGCGAGGAGGTCGGTGTCAGCGACGTCTGGGTCGCGCCCGAGTACAAGGATCCGCTCTCGGGCGGTGACATCGCCGTGCTGACGCTGTCAGAGCGCGTGTCCGTGCCGGCCGCGCGTTTGCCCGACAGCGCCGACAGCGGCCTCTACGAGGCGGGCACCATGGCCACCGTGATTGGCTGGGGAAGGCTGTACGAGAACGGCCCCAAGCCCGGTGATCTACGCGCGGCGGATGTTCCGGTGGTGAGTGACGACGCCTGCGAGGACGCGTTCCGTTCCTTTGACGCGGAGACGATGGTGTGCGCGGGCTACTCCGAGGGCGGCATCGACGCCTGCCAGGGGGACTCCGGCGGACCGCTGTTGGTGGACGGCACGGTGATCGGCATCGTGTCGTGGGGTGACGGTTGCGCCGAGGCCGGCAAACCCGGCGTCTACACCCGCGTATTGACCTACACCGACGACATCGAGTTCCGATCTGGTACGCAGAATGCGTGAGTGACAGGCTGGTTTCCGACACACCGAACGGTTCCACGACGGGCACGGAGGATTCGGGCGGCGCACGGGTGGGGCGTGACGAGGTCACGATCGTCTCCCGTGCGGCTTCCGAATTGACACCCACCGAGCTGTACGAGTTGCTGCGGTTACGGGTGGACGTGTTCGTGGTCGAGCAGGAGTGCCCTTACCCGGAACTCGACGGCAGGGACCTGCATGCGGACACCCACCATGTGTGGGCTACCTCCTCCGACGGGCGGCTCGCCGGATGTCTGCGTGTCTTGACCGAGGCCGGTGGGGTGCTGCGGGTCGGCAGGGTGTGCACGGCCGCTTTCGCGCGAGGCACCGGTGTCGGGGGCCGTCTGATGCAGGCGGCGATGGACCTGGCCGGTGACGCGGAGTGCGTCCTAGACGCCCAGACCTACGCCACCGGTTTCTACGCCCGCTTCGGTTTCGAACCCGAGGGCGAGGTGTTTCTGGAGGACGGGATTCCGCACATCACCATGCGCCGGCGCTGACCGGCGCGGGAGCCCGGATCAGTTCCGCGCCCGTGGTGGTGCGGTCTCCGTGATGACCGCCACGGCCCGGTCCATTTCGGAGTCGGTGAGGTCCGCCCTGGCGGTCAGGCGCAGACGCGAGACGCCGTCGGGTACCGAGGGCGGGCGGAAGCATCCGACGCGCACGCCCCGTTCGGCGCACCGGGCGGCCCAGGCGACGGCGTCCTCGGGGCCGGGAGCGCGTACCGACACCACCGCGCCTTCCGGGACGCTCACCGCGAACCCCGCCTCGCTCAGACGGGCCGACAGTTCGTTCGCGCGTGCGCGCACCCGCTCGGCCAGTTCGGGCTCGTCCCGCAACACCCGGAGCGCGGTGAGAGCGGCGGCCGCGCTGGCGGGAGCCAACGCCGTGTCGAAGATGAAGCTGCGAGCCGTGTCCACCAGGTGTTTGATGACGCGGCGGGGCCCAATGACGGCGCCTCCCTGGGCGCCGAGGGACTTCGACAACGTCACCGTGGTGACCACGTCCGGTTCGCCCGCCAGACCGGCGGCGTGGACGGCGCCGCGTCCGCCGTCACCGAGCACACCCAGGCCGTGGGCGTCGTCCACGAGCAGTGCGGCGGAGTGTCTACGACAGACAGCCGACAGTTCCCGCAGCGGTGCCAGGTCACCGTCCACGGAGAACACCGAGTCGGTGACCACCAGCGCGCGTTGCTTGCGTCGCGTCGCCAACGCGTGTTCCACCGCTTCCGGGCTGTTGTGGGCCACGGCGGCGACGTCGGCACGCGACAATCGGCACCCCTCGATGAGGGAGGCGTGGATGTACTTGTCGGTGACGATGGCAGCCTCCCGCCCGGTCAACGCCGTCACCGCGCCGAGATTGGCGGTGAAGCCCGACGAGAACACCAGTGCCGCCTGGGCCCCGCAGAAGCGGGCCAGTTCGTACTCCAGCTCGGCATGCAGTTCGGTGGATCCGGTGACCAGCCGTGACCCGGTGGCACCGGCGCCCCACCGCAGCGCCGCCGCGGCAGCCGCACCGGCGATCCGTTTGTCGCGGGAGAGGCCGAGGTAGTCGTTTCCGGCGAGGTCGAGCTGTCCCTCCTCCGCCACGCGGGGCCGCAGCGTGCGGGTCAGGCCCGCGTCGGCGCGCTTCGCCGCGGATTCGTCGAGCCAGTCGAAAACGTGCTCCGGAGGGATTACCGTGCGAGCGGAACCGGGTGCGTTCACACTCGCAGTCTCGCACCGTGGTGGCGGGAAGGAGGAAGGCAGGGTGAACGAGGAAGACGTGGAATCGGGGCGGCTCCGACCGATGCCCGAGGACTGGCAGCGGGCATTGGCGGTGGTGGCCCACCCCGACGACATGGAATACGGGGCCTCGGGGGCCGTCGCTCGGTGGACCGACGAGGGCCGGGAGGTCGCGTACCTGCTCGCCACACGTGGTGAGGCCGGTATCGACGGTATGTCGCCCGAGGAGGCGGCGCCGATTCGCGAACAAGAGCAGATCGCGAGCGCGGCCGCGGTCGGTGTCGAACGTGTCGAGTTCCTCGACCACAGGGACGGTGTGATCGAGTACGGGCTTCGGCTGCGGCACGACATCACCGCCGCCGTTCGCAGACACCGACCGGAACTCGTGGTGATCACCAATCACCGGGACACCTGGCCCGGTGGTGCGCTCAACATGGCCGACCACCGACACACCGGGTTGGCGACCCTCGACGCGGTACGGGACGCGGGCAACCGCTGGGTGTTCCAGGACCTGCTCGCCGAAGGGTTGGAGCCGTGGCAGGGCGTGCGGTGGGTGGCGGTGGCGGCCTCACCGTTTCCCACGCACGCGGTGGACATCACCACGACATTCGAGCGCGCGGTCGAATCACTGCATTGTCATCGTGCCTACTTGGAAGGGCTCGGGCAGACGGAGGACGACGCACGCCGGTTCCTCCGGGAGGGCGCCGAACTGTCCGGACGTCGCTTCGGCGGTGTGCTCGCCACGGATTTCGAACTCCTCACCCTGTGACCGGGCCGGCCGCCGGGCACGACGAAGCGACACCGACCGTGTCGTCACCTCGCCACGGTGCTGCGACGGCTGCCGGAACCACGCTGTGGCCTCCCGCCTCGGGCGGGCGCGGGACGTCGCCGGGAATGAGCCGGTCGTGGCTGCCTACGCGTCGAGATCCGCTCGGGCACAGGCAGACCGGTGGGGGTGCGGGCGCCCGTGATCCGCGCCAGCTCGGCGTCGCCCGGGGCCACCACCGTGTATTGCGGTCGCACGCCGGCGCGCTCCAACATCCGGCGCACGGTGCGGCGCTGTTCCCGCGTCACCAGCGTCACGACCGTGCCTGACGCGCCCGCGCGAGCGGTGCGGCCAGCGCGGTGGAGGTAGTCCTTGTGGTCGGCGGCGGGGTCGACGTGCAGCACGAGGCTGATGCCGTCGACGTGGATACCGCGGGCCGCGACGTCCGTGGCCACCAGCACCGGCATGCGCCCGGTGCGGAAGTCGGTGAGCACCCGGTTGCGTTGCCCCTGGGTCTTGCCGCCGTGGAGAGCGCCCGCGGGAACACCGGCGGCCCGCAGCCGAGTGGTGAGCCGATCGACGTGGTGCTTGGTGCGCACGAACAGGATCGTGCGCCCTTTTCGCGCGGCGATCTCGGTCACCACGGCCTGTTTGTCCCGCTGCTCGACCTGCAGCAGGTGGTGTTCCATGGTGTCGACACTCGCCGTCACGGGGGCGACGGAGTGGGTCACCGGGTCGGTCAGGTAGCGCGTGACGAGGCTTTCCACTGCGTCGTCCAGCGTGGCCGAGAACAACAGCCGTTGCCCGTCCCTGGGAGTGCGATCCAGGATCTCGCGCACCTGGGGCAGGAATCCCATGTCGGCCATCTGGTCGGCTTCGTCGAGAGCCACCAGTTCGATGCCGTCGAGCGTGCAGGTGCCCTGCCGGACATGGTCCGACAGCCGTCCTGGTGTGGCGATCAACAGGTCCACGCCGCGAAGCAATGCGTCGGCCTGACGCTGCAGGGACATGCCACCGACAGCGGTGCGGCACCACAGGCCCATCGCCTTCGCCAGCGGAGTGAGCGCGTCGGCTACCTGCATGGCCAGCTCTCGCGTGGGCACGAGCACCAACGCCCTCGGCCGTCGCGGCTGCGCCTTCCCACCGTCGAGGCGGGACAACAGCGCCAGACCGAACGCCAGCGTCTTGCCCGAACCGGTCTGTGCGCGGCCGAGCACGTCACGGCCCGCGAGAGCGTCGGGCAGCGTGGCCGCCTGAATGGGGAACGGGGTGTGCAGCCCGGCTTTGCTCAGCGCGCGATGCAGGGCCTTGGGCAGGTTGAGATCGGCGAACGTGATCGACGTCGCGGGGGTTGTCGCGGAAATCTCTGTCACTAAAAGAGCCTCTCGGACGTGGCACGTCGCAAGGAAGCCCGACAGCCCGCAAAGCGGGCAGGGCCGCGAGGAAGCGCGGTGGGCGTGACCAACGACGAACCCGGCGCGTGGACGCGCCGCTGACGAATTGAAAGCACCGCGGCCACGGTCGGGCCTCTGCGAACGGTGCCGGGCGAGTCTACCCCAGATCACGAGTGTCTCCGTCGGCGAACCCGTTTGCGAGAACAATTCCGTTGCACGGACGCGGCGTCGTGACCAGGCTCGCGGGCATGCGTGTGATCGTCATCGGGTCGGGTATCGGAGGAGCGGCGTGTGCCTTCCATCTCGTGCGCCGGGGTGTGGACACCGTGGTCGTGGACGCGGGGGTAGCGGGAACGGCGACCTCGGCCGGGGCGGGCATCGTCAGTCCGTGGACGTCGCACCGCGAGGACGACGCCGAATTCGCCCTGGCCGCTGCTGCGGGTGCCTACTACCGGACGTTGGTCGACGAGCTCGCCGCGGACGGTGTGACGGATTCGTCGTTCGAGATCGTCGGCGGGATGGTGGTCTCGCCGGATGAGTCGGTACTTGCCGCCGGATATGAGCGGTTGTCCGAGCGCGCCGCCCGGTGGCCCGAGCTGGGCGAGGTGCACCGGCTCGACCCTGCGCGGGCACGCGAACTGTTCCCTGTGCTCGCCGAGGACTTCGGTGCCGTGCACTTCTCGGGAGCGGGCCGGGTGGACGGCCGGGTGATGCGGGAAGCGCTGTCGCGGGCCGCCGAGCGGCACGGTGCCCGCACCGTGAGCGGCACGGCCGAGCTGAGGGTGACCGGTGACAGGGTGCGCGGCGTGGAGGTGGACGGCGAGCGTGTCGACGGCGATGTCGTGGTGGTGGCGGCCGGGGCGTGGAGTCCGAGCGTGTTGGCCCCGCTGGGGGTGAGCCTGCCGGTGGAACCACAGCGTGGGCAGATCAGCCACTTCACCCTGCCCGGGGTGGACACCTCGACGTGGCCGGTGGTGTTGCCGCAGACGGGGCACTACCTGCTCGCCTTTCCCGGATCGCGTGTCGTGGCGGGAGCGACCCGGGAGACCGGTGCCGGTTTCGATCACCGGGTCACGGCCGAGGGACAGCGGGAGGTGTTGGAGCACGCGCTGCGCGTCGCGCCCGGACTGAGTACGGCGACGCTGGCCGAGACCCGGGTGGGATTCCGTCCCGCGACTCCGGACGGTCTGCCCGTCATCGGCGCGCTCGACGGGCACCCGGAGGTGGTGCTGGCCACAGGGTTCGGGCCGGCGGGACTGACCGTCGCACCTTATGCGGGGCGGCTCGTCGCACAGCTCGTGCTCGGCGAGGAACCGGACACGCCACTCGACGTGGTGGCCCCACGGCGGTTCAGGAACGGGTGACGATCTCCACCGCGGTCTTTCCGGTCTGTTCACAGTCGAGTCCGGCGGCCCTGGCGATCGTGACGACGTCCTCGATACGAGCGGGTTCCGTGGCACTGGTGGCCAGTGCGGCGGCGAGTCTGCCTTTATGGGCTTTGTTGTGGTGGCTGACCGTTTTCCGGTGGCCCGAGGAGTCCTCGGTGACGACGCGTACGGTGACCGCTGCGGGCACGCGGGCGAGGGTTGCGTAGGCGCCCGAGCGCAGATCCACCACCAGTTCTGTGGCGCCGACCTCGGCCAGGACGGGTTCGAGCGCGGGCCGCCACAGCGAACGCAGCGAACCGAGGCCGGGCAGCGTCGACCCGCCCGACAGTCGATAGGCCGGGATCGGGTCACCGGCCCGCACCACGCCGAACAGTGCGGAGGCCACCGCGAGCCGCCGTTGTGCCCGCTCGCGTTCCACACCGGTGAGGGCGGACGCGTCGAGAGCGTCGTAGAGCACGCCGGTGTAGCGCAGGATCGCCGGGGTGGTCGGTGCCGACAGGAGGGAAGCGTTGCGTTCGACCTCGCCGTGTTGTCGTTCCGACAGTCCCAGTGCCGAAAGACTCGCGGGCACGTCGGCGGCCAGTTCCACGAGCGCGTCGGCCAGTTTGCGCCGCACCGGATTCAACTCCGGAAACGACAGCGCGTCGAAGTCGAGAGGGGAGCCGTCACCGCCGTGGGCCTTGGTCTCGGAAGGGGGCAACAACACGAGCACGGCGGCGAGCCTAACCGTGCGTGACCGCTTCGGAAGGGGTGGGCACAGCTGCCGTGTTCGGCGGCGTAGAGAAAAAGAGAAAACAAGAGAACCCGAGAGAATGTGCACAGTGCGCGAAGCGGAACCACACCATGGAGCCACGGCGAGCACTGGCGAGCAGTCGTGGGCGCCGGAGGTCACCGGCTCGCCGGTAAATACCGGTTGCGGCAGTGTGTGTGGCGCCTACTAGTCTGCCTATAGTTCATCGTCTGTCTCCCTTCGCCGGAGCTTTCGGGCCAGACACGCCAAGGAGAACACCGTGATCACCAGGATGTCGTCGCTGTTCCTGCGCACCCTGCGTGAGGACCCGGCCGACGCCGAGGTGCCCAGCCACAAACTTCTGGTCAGGGGCGGGTACGTGCGGCGCGTCGCCCCGGGTGGGTACTCCTGGCTACCGCTGGGCCTGCGGGTGCTGCGCAACGTCGAGGCGATCGTGCGCGAGGAGATGGACGCCATCGGCGCGCAGGAGATCCAGTTCCCCGCGTTGCTGCCGAAGGAACCGTACGAGGCCACGGGCCGCTGGACCGAGTACGGGCCGAACCTGTTCCGTCTCGTCGACCGCAAGGGCGCCGACTACCTGCTCGGGCCGACGCACGAGGAGCTGTTCGCGCTCACGGTGAAGGGCGAGTACTCGTCGTACAAGGACTATCCGGTCATCCTGTACCAGATTCAGACGAAGTACCGCGACGAGGCGCGGCCGAGGGCCGGCATCCTGCGGGGCCGCGAGTTCGTGATGAAGGACTCGTACTCCTTCGACCTCGACGACGAGGGCCTCGACCGGTCCTACGATCTGCATCGCAACGCCTATCTGCGGATCTTCGACCGGCTGGGATTGGACTACGTGGTGGTCGCCGCGACCTCGGGCGCGATGGGCGGCTCGGCGTCGGAGGAGTTCCTGGCCGTGTCCGAGACAGGCGAGGACACCTACGTCCGCAGCACCGAATCCGACTACGCGGCCAACGTCGAGGCCGTGGCGACGCCCGTGCCGCCGGAACAGTCGGTGGAGGACAAGCCCGCCGCGCAGGTGCACCACACGCCCAACACGCCCACCATCGAGACGCTGGTGGACTTCCTCAACGCCGCCGACCTCGGTCGCACCTTCACCGCCGCCGACACGTTGAAGAACGTCCTCGTCAAGACCCGTATGCCGGGTGAGAAGGACTGGACGCTGCTCGGTATCGGGGTGCCCGGCGACCGTGAGGTCGACATGAAGCGGTTGGAGGCCTCGCTGGAGCCGGCCGAGGTGTCGTTGTTGGAGGACTCCGACTTCGCCGCCAACCCGTTCCTCGTCAAGGGCTACATCGGGCCGGGGGCGTTGCAGGCCAACGGCGTGCGCTACCTGGTGGACCCGCGTGTCGTCCGCGGCACGGCGTGGGTGACCGGTGCGGACAAGCCCGACCACCACGTCGTGGACCTGGTGTGTGGGCGCGACTTCACACCGGACGGCACCGTGGAGGCCGCCGAGGTCCGTGAGGGTGACCCGTCACCGGACAGCCGTGGCACGCTCGTCACGGCGCGCGGTATCGAGATCGGACACATCTTCCAGCTCGGCCGCAAGTACACCGACGCGTTCGAGGTCGACGCGCTCGGCCCCGACTCCAAGCCCGTTCGCATCACCATGGGCTCGTACGGCATCGGGGTGTCGCGTGTGGTCGCGGCCATCGCGGAACAGCACCACGACGAGTTGGGCCTGGTGTGGCCTCGTTCGGTGGCGCCCGCCGACGTGCACGTGGTGATCGCGGGTAAGGATGACGCCGTCAACGAGGGCGGGGAGCGGTTGGCCGCCCAGTTGTCCGAACGCGGTGTGCGGGTCATGCTGGACGACCGCAAGGCCACACCCGGGGTGAAGTTCGCCGACGCCGAACTCATCGGTGTGCCCACGATCGTGGTCGTCGGTCGTGGACTGGCCAAGGGCGTGGTCGAGGTCAAGGACCGCGCGACGGGTGAGCGCACCGAGGTCGCCGTGGACTCGGTTGTGGACCACCTTGTGGATGTGGTCTCCGGGGATGCCACCAAGTAGGTAACCTGCGCCCTCATGGGCTGGTTTCGCAGGCGGCAGGACAATCCCTACGGTTACGAGGATCGGGCAGCCCTCAAGGGCTTCGGTGGCTACGAGCCCTCAGAGCCCACCTCGCCGACATACGGCGTGCCGCAGGTCCCCACGCCTCCCACACCGACCCCCACGTCGGGGTCCCCTTCGACATCGAGCACCCCGTCGTACGGAGACGTCCCGCCGTTTCCCGAGCGGCCCGATGAGACACCCGAGCAGCTCCCGAGCGAGCAGCCGCCGCGGAGGCGGAAGCGCACGGGCCTGATGGGTTTCCTGTCCGTGCTCATGGTCTTCGTGGTCACGTGGTTGGGGAGCCAGGTGCAGGGGGATGACGACGGCGCGGACGTCTCTCCGGGCGAGGAGCTCCCGACGACGGCGCCGTCACCGGAGACTCGCGTCGTGGTGCCGGTGGAGGTGGACGGCTGGCAGTCCGTGGTGCAGAGCGACGGCGACTACGCCTACGACGTGCCGCCCGACTGGGTTCCGAAACCGGATGTCCTGCACGGTTGGGAGTCCGAGGACGACTCCAGCTTCACCCTGGCCACGAGCGCTTTCGTCGGGGAAGGGTACTGCGCCGACGACGCGGATCGCCAGCGCGGCGGCAGTGGATTGACGGTCGCCGAGGGGCGGGACGGCGACACCATCGCCGCTGACACGGTGAGACGGTTCGCCGAGGCCGCCTACAAGTCGGACGCAGGCACGGACCCGGAGGTCACGGTGAAGCCGCCGGAGACCGTCGAGGTCTCGTTCGGGAGTGGGCAGCGGCAGGCGAGTCTCGTGCTGGCCGATGTGGTGGTGCACGACGACGGCGATGGGTGCTTTCCGGACACGGCGCTGGTGGGCGCACTCGCGGTGGAGACCTCGTCGGACAAGGCGGTGGTCTTCGTGGCGTACGACGGCCAGGACGCCCCCGACGCGAGCAGCGAGGAGGAACTGACGCAGCTGCTGACGAGCCTGCGTGTTCCCGAGGAGGACGAGCTCACGACGACGGTGGTCGTCCCCATCCCGTGAGGCGCGGCGGCGTCAACCCGCCAGATAGGACAACCGGACCCGGCGCGTCGGATTGTCGACGTTGGTGTCGACCAGACAGATCGACTGCCACGTGCCGAGCGCCGGTGAACCGTCGAGCACGGGCACGGTGGCGTACGGGGGAAGGAACGCGGGCAGTACGTGGTCGCGGCCATGTCCAGGGCTGCCGTGTCGGTGTCGCCACCGGTCGTCCCTCGGCAACAGGTCGTCGAGGGCGGCGAGCAGGTCGTCGTCGCTGCCCGCACCGGTCTCGATCACGGCGAGCCCTGCGGTCGCGTGCGGAACCCAGACGTGCAGTAGCCCGTCGCCCGCACCCGCTTCGGCCAGGAAGCGGCGGGCATCGGCGGTGAGGTCGTACACCACCGCGTGTGAGCCGGTGTTGACGTGGATTTCCGTGGAATACATGTCTCGACGGTAGCCGGTCGGGGCATGGGAGCGTCGCTTCGGCTATGGCGTGCGTCACGTGAGGTGAATACGGTGGCGGGAGGGCGGGTCCACCGTTGTACTCGCTGCCTAGGAGGTCGCCAGTGGCCGACACACCGACTACTCGTATCGGGGTGGTCGCCGAGACCGCGCCGGGAGAACGCAGGGTGGCACTCGTGCCGGCCCACGTGGAACAGCTGACCGGCCGAGGTCTGGAGGTCGTCTGCGAGCCGGGTGCGGGTGCGGGCGCATGGCACAAGGACGAGGAATACGAGCAGGCGGGCGCCGAGCTCGGCGACCCGTGGAGCGCCGATGTCGTGCTCACGGTGACTCCGCCGAGCGCGGCCGAGATCGACCGGCTCGCCTCCGGTGCGGTGCTGATCGGCTTTCTCTCACCGGCCTCCAATGCCGACGGCATCGCCGCCTTGCGTGAAGCGGGGGTCCGGGCGTTCGCCGTCGAAGCCGTGCCGCGTATCTCCCGTGCTCAGAGCATGGACGCACTGTCATCCCAGGCGACGGTCGCGGGTTACCGTGCGGCGTTGCTCGCGGCCGAACGGCTGCCCCGGTTCTTCCCGATGCTCACCACCGCGGCGGGAACGGTGCTGCCTGCCTCGGTGCTCGTGCTCGGCGTCGGGGTGGCCGGGCTCCAGGCGCTCGCCACGGCGAAACGTCTCGGCGCTCGGACGACCGGTTACGACGTGCGTCCCGAGGTGGCCGACCAGGTGCGGTCGGTGGGTGCACAGTGGCTCGACCTGGAGATCTCCGCCGCCGGTGAAGGCGGGTACGCCCGCGAACTCACCGCCGAGGAACGTGCCCGGCAACAGGAGCGGCTCATCGAGGCCATAGCGGGTTTCGACGTTGTGATCACCACGGCGCTGGTGCCACGCGGTCGGGCACCCACCCTGGTCACGGCCGAAGCCGTCCGCGCCATGAGGCCCGGCAGCGTGATCGTGGACCTCGCGGGTGAGACGGGCGGCAACTGCGAACTCAGCGTCGCCGGCGAGGAAGTGGTGGTGCACGACGTGACGATCTGCTCACCGCTCAACCTGCCGGCCGAATGCGCTGTGCACGCCAGCGAGCTCTACTCGCGAAACCTCGTGGAGTTGCTCGAGCTCATGCTCGACGACGAAGGACGGCTGTTGCCCGCCACCAGCGACGAGATCCTCACGAGCGCGTGTGTGACAGCAACCGACGAGGAGGTCGACTGATGCTGGTCCACAATCTGGCGATCCTTGTGCTCGCCGGATTCATCGGCTTCGTGGTGATCTCGAGGGTGCCCACCACGTTGCACACGCCGTTGATGTCGGGCACCAACGCCATCCACGGCATCGTGCTGCTCGGTGGTCTCATCGTGCTGGGAACGGGCACCGAGGGGGTGCTCAACAAGATCCTGCTGGTGCTCGCCATCGCATTGGGCACGATCAATGTGGTCGGTGGGTTCCTCGTCACCGACCGCATGCTCGGGATGTTCAAACGGAGACCCGGGGACAGACCGGTCGACCGCCCGTCCTCGGGAGCCGACTCGTGACCACCGTCGTCGGTATCGGTTACCTCATCGCGTTCTCCCTGTTCATCGTCGGCCTCATGGGGCTCACTGGCCCGAAGACGGCTGTGCGTGGCAACGCGCTCGCGGCGACGGGGATGGTCGTCGCCGTCGTCTCGACACTCCTGCTCCCGGGGATGGGCAACTGGTGGCTGATCGTTTTGGGGCTCGTGCTCGGCGCGGCCATCGGTGTTCCCGCGGCTCGCAAGGTCAAAATGACGGCGATGCCGCAGATGGTGGCGTTGTTCAACGGTGTCGGCGGCGGCGCGGTGGCGCTCATCGCGTGGGTGGAGTTCCGTGACACGGCCGGATACCTCGGCCTGCCGTTGCACGTGTCGGTGGCGTCGTTGTTCGCCGCGATCATCGGCTCTGTGTCGTTCTGGGGATCGCTGGTCGCTTTCGGCAAGCTCCAGGGGTGGTTGCCCTCGCATCCGGTGATCGCGATAGCGGTTCTGCACCGGCTGCTCACCGTGATCGCGTTGTTGGCCGCGCTCGCCTACGCGATCACGGCCATGGCCGGGGGCACCTCGGAATGGTTGGTGATCGGTGTACTGATCTCGTCCGCGTTCTTCGGCGTGCTCATGGTGCTTCCGATCGGCGGCGCGGACATGCCCGTGGTGATCTCGTTGCTCAACGCGGCGACGGGACTGTCTGCGGCCGCGATGGGTCTGGCGCTGGACAACACGGCGCTCATCGTGGCCGGAATGCTCGTCGGCGCTTCCGGGTCCATTCTCACCAATCTGATGGCCAAGGCGATGAACCGTTCGTTGGTGTCGATCCTCGCGGGCGGTTTCGGTGGTGCTTCGGGGACCACGGGCGGTGAACGGGCGGACGATCGGCCGGTGCTCAGTACGAACGCCACCGACGCCGCCATCCAGCTGGCTTACGCGAACAGAGTCCTCGTCGTCCCGGGCTACGGCATGGCCGTGGCCCAGGCCCAGCATGCCGTGCGGGAGATGGCCGACCTGCTGGAGGGCAAGGGCGTGGAGGTCGGCTACGCCGTCCACCCTGTGGCGGGACGTATGCCGGGGCACATGAACGTACTGCTCGCCGAAGCCGACGTGCCGTACGAGTCGTTGAAGGACATGGACGAGAGCAACTCGCTGTTCGCCCAGACCGATGTGGCGCTGGTGATCGGCGCCAACGACGTCGTCAATCCCGCCGCACGCACCGACCCGGACTCGCCGATCTACGGCATGCCGATACTCGACGTGACGGCGAGCCGGTCGGTCATCGTGCTGAAACGGTCGATGGGCGCGGGCTTCGCCGGGATCGACAACGGGCTGTTCGTCGATCCGAAGACCAACATGCTGTTCGGCGACGCGAAGGCATCGGTGTCCGATGTGGTGGAAGAGCTGAAGAAGCTGTAGCCGTCAGCTCTCGGGGGCCGAGAAGGTCACCTGCGGCACGGTCGTCCTCGCGGCGGGAGCACGTTTGGCCGGTTTCGGCGAGGGAACGGCCGACGACGATTCGGCGGCCGTTGTGGCCTTCGTCCGCCGGTTGCCGCGGGACCGACCGGTTTTCGCGGTCGCACCAGTGGTCTTCGCGGCCGAGGCCGTGGTCTTCGCGGTCGAGGCCGTGGCAGAGCTTGTGGCTGAGCCGGTCGAGGAGTTCTTCCGCGAGTTCTTCCGCCGGGTGGTGGGCCTCGGAGCGAACCGCGCTGTGGAGGACGGGAGCGGCGTGGGGTCGTCGATCAGGCGGCGTGCACGCTTGCGGCCGCCGGTGCGGCGAGCGTGTTCGATGTAGCGGGTGAGGATGGAGCGGAGATCGTCTGCGTGCTCAGCCGTGAGGTCGATTGTGTATCCGACGCCGTCGAGAGCGAAGAACACCGTTTCCCGCGCTGGTTCCCCCGTGATGTCGTCCAGCGTGTGAATTGCTTCGAACCTGGCCAAACGAGACCTCCACTAGCTTCGAACTCCCGTTCGCCGCCCAGGATAGCCCCCTGAGTGCCCGGGCGAGTAAGGCTCCGGGTGTCGGTGGTGGGTGCCCATGAGGGTATGGCGTGATACGGCCTCGATGTCGCCGCCGGGAGCGCGGGGACGCGATCTCCGGTTCAAGGCAGTGGCAACTCCAGCGCGGCCTGCGCGACCCGCAGCGGGAGGTCGTCGCCCGGTTCGGTCTCGCCCTCCACCGGGTCGGCCAGCACCAGCCGAACGGTCGTGTCTTCCCTCCGGGTGAGGTAGGCGGCGTCCGCGAACTTCGGGGCCGGTTCCCGCCATCGCCCGGCCTGGGTGGCCGTGTCGGTTAGCGCACCCGTGCCCGGCTCCTCGGCGAGGGTGTGGAATTCCGCGGCGACGGTGTCGTCGGTGAACGTGACGGACCCTAAGGACACGGCGACGACGCGGCCGTCGAGCACGGTGGTGAAACTGCCGCGGCGCAGTTCCGCGCAGCCGTGTTCGGTGAGATAGGCCTGCACGTCGCCCACGGCATGGTGGGGTTGGCACAGAGTGCTGCGGTCGTGTGCGATGCGGGTGAACGCGACTCCGTTCACCGTCACTGTGGCTTCCTCACCCACCGAGTGCTGCGAGGGGGAGGCCGGAGTGGGGGTGTCTCCCGAGCCCACCGTGAGGATCAAGACCGTGGTCACCGCGACGACCAGGAGCGCGGCCGCCGCTGTGGCCACACGACGGCGGTTCGAACGTCGAGGCGAGCCGGTCACCTGTTCGGCTCCGGTGAACGGCCGTGGCGGTGTGGCGGACGAGATGGGCGGGGCAGGCGATACAGGAGCCTCGGAGCCGTCCGTGTTCGGCGCGGCGAATCCCTCGGCCGACAGGACGGCGTCGTCGAGTTCCGTGGCGGAAGGCGCCAACCCACGCAGCACGGTGCGGGCCTGCCGTGTCGTCAGCGGCCGTGAGGTCGGGGGCAGTGCCTCGGTGGCCGCCAGCATCGAGGGTGCCGACGGGTAGATCACGCGTACGGGGCCTGCGAGGTCCTCGGGTGGTTGCTGCACGGTCTCCACGAACGGGCCCACGGCGATGACGACGCCGATGCCGATCCCCGAGTCGATGCCGTGGACGAGGTCGGCGAACCGTCCCGCGGTCGCGAGTGCGGCCACGGCGGGGTTGATGTCGGCATAGACCCCGCCGTTTTCGTCGCCGTTTTCGCCGTCCGTTGCGTCGGCGGGGCGGACCAGCGGCCATCCGTCGGTTCTCCACTCGCCGTTCAACGGAGCGGTGAGAGTCATGGCGGGATCGGGCAGGTCGACACCGATGACGACCAACACCCCTCGGGGGAGGATCAGTACGGCGTCGAGCACGAGATCGGAGTCGGGCGGTGTCACCCCCAGCACTGCCACTCCGCCGACTATGTTGCCGCCTTTACCGAGAGAGGCGAGCGCGGCCCGGACGTCGTCGGAGACGCGCGTGGGTCTTGCCGGAAACCGGACGACTCGCACGTAGCCCTCCCTGACCGTCCTGGCTCTCGATATGCGTTTATATCCGACGTACCGATGTGCCGCTGCGCAGTGTGCGCATATCGGGACCGGACCCGGTGGAGCGTCGATTGTGGAGCTTGGCGGTGCCGAGTCGAACGTGGGGGCAAACCTCCGACGAACCCTGGCCGAACGTGGGCGAACACCGCGTCATGTGGACACCCGGGATACCTGTGCCGCGCTGATCGGCGCACCAGCTGAATTGGGTATTTTGCTCAGCAGGACAGCACTGCTGTGTGATTTTTGGTGTTCATGTGGCCAAATGGGTGAGTGCGGTGCAGAATAACGGAGGAGTCGCCGCGGTTTGATTATTCCGCTTCGTAGACGAGGTCGTACGGGGAAGACGCCCCTCGTCTAGTAGCGGAGGTCAGCAGTGAGCACTCGTGGCGTTGTGTACGTCCACTCGTCGCCGTCTGCGGTTTGCCCGCACGTCGAGTGGGCGATTTCCGGCGCGCTCGGCAGCCGGGTGGATTTGCGGTGGACGGCTCAACCCGCCGCGCCCGGACAGTTGCGCGCCGAATGTGACTGGCGTGCGCCCGTGGGGACCGGGGGCAAGCTCGCGGCCGCCTTGAAGGCGTGGCCCATGGTGCGGTTCGAGGTGACCGAGGAACCGAGCCCCGGCGTGGACGGGCAGCGGTTCTGCTATGCACCGGGCCTCGGCCTCTGGCATGCCCGCACGAGCGCCAACGGCGACATCGTGGTGGGGGAGGACCGGCTCCGCAGCCTGGTGTCGAAGAGCCGTGCGGGCGAGCAGCTGGCGCACGAACTGGACAAGCTCCTCGGAACCAGCTGGGACGAGGCTCTCGAACCGTTCCGGCACGCCGGTGACGGGGCGCCGGTGACCTGGTTGCACCAGGTCGGCTGACGGCGAAGCAGCTTTTAGGACAACTGGAGAGCCTGGAGCGAACGAAGGACCGCCTCGACTACGTCGAAACGCAGTCGAGGCGGCCCTCATAGTTCCGCCACCCGGCTACATCCGGGTGAACAGCAGCGCGGTGTTGTGGCCTCCGAAGCCGAACGAGTTGCTGACGGCTGCCGTGAGGTCGACCTTGCGTGCCTCGCCGGACACGACATCAAGCTCCACCTTCGGGTCCAGGGTCTCCAGGTTGAGCGTCGCGGGCACGATCCCGTGGTAGATCGACAGGATCGTCGCGATGGCTTCCACCGCGCCCGCGCCACCGACCAGATGGCCGAGCGAGCCCTTCGGAGCTGTCACCACCGGGTGGTCCCCGATGGCCTTGCGGATCGCCGCGGCCTCGCCGACGTCACCGACGACGGTGGAGGTCGCGTGGGCGTTGACATGCCCGACATCGCTTGTCGACAGTCCCGCCATCCGAATGGCGTTCCGCATGGCCGCGACCTGACCGATTCCCTCGGGGTGGTTGCCGGTGATGTGGTAGGCGTCCGATGTGATGCCGTAGCCGCCCAGCCGCGCGTAGACCCGTGCGCCACGTTCGGCGGCCCTGTCCGCGCGCTCCAACACGACCACGCCCGCACCCTCACCGAGCACGAACCCGTCGCGATCGCTGTCGAAGGGGCGGGAGGCTCGCTCGGGGTCGTCGTTGCGCGTGGACACGGTACGAGCCTGCGCGAACCCGGCGATGGTGATGGGAGCGATGCAGGCCTCCGCGCCACCCGCCACAACGACGTCGGCGCGGCCCGACTGGATCATCTGAACCCCGGCCGCGATCCCCTCCGCACCCGACGCGCACGCCGAAGCCGGCGAATGCACCCCGGCCCGTGCCTTCAGGTCGATGCCCACGTGCGCTGCGGGACCGTTGGGCATCAGCATCGGCACCGTCAGCGGCGAGACCTTGCGGATACCGTGCTCCTCCAGCAGGTCGTCCTGGTGCAGCAGCGTGAGCGGGCCGCCGATGCCCGAGCCGATGGAGACGCCGAGGCGGTCGGGCTCGACGTCCTGCTGTTCGTCGGTGGGTGGCTCGAAGCCGGCGTCGGCCCATGCTTCACGCGCTGCGAGCAGAGCGATTTGCTCGCAGCGGTCGAGCCTGCGGGCCTGGACGCGGGGGAGCTTCTCCGTCGGCTCCTCGGCGAGCACAGCGCCGATCTTCACCGGCAGGTCGACCTTCTCGACCCAGTCGGCTTCGAGTGTGCTGACGCCGCTACGACCCGCGAGCAGGCCGTCCCAGGTGGACGGGACGTTCGCGCCGAGCGGTGTGGTAGTGCCGAGCCCGGTGATCACGACGTCGATGTTGCTCATTGGTGCCTCCCCGAGGTGCGTAGTGAGAAGCTCTACTTCGCGTTCGTCGCGACGTAGTCGACGGCGTCGCCCACCGTCTTCAAGTTGGCCAGCTCGTCGTCCGGGATCTTCACGCCGAACTTGTCCTCCGCCTGCACGGCGATCTCGACCATGGACAGCGAGTCGATGTCGAGGTCGTCGACGAACGACTTCTCCGAGGTCACGTCGTCGGCGGACACACCGGCGACCTCCTCGACGATCTCGGCCAGGCCGGAGAGGATCTCGTCTTTGTCAGCCATGAGGGTTCCTTTCTCGTTTTCGTTATTCGGGTCGCGACGGGCCTTGCGCCGTCGGCGTCAGTGGTACCACGGTGCTCACGGACAGATAAAAACTTGTCCCGCGTAGGACAGGCCCGCTCCGAAGCCGACGGCGAGCACGACGTCCCCTCGTTCGATGGTCCCGGCGGCACGCATGTGATCCAGCGCCAGCGGGATCGAGGCCGACGACGTGTTGCCCGAGTACCGGATGTCGTCGGCGACCACCATGTCGTCGCGGGCACCCTTGGCCCGCAGTCTCTTGGCGATGGCCTCGACGATACGCAGGTTCGCCTGGTGCGGGATGAGCACGTCGATGTCGGACAACTCCAGCCCGGCCAGTTCCACGGCACGCATCGCCACCGGGGCGATCTGCGTCGTGGCCCAACGGAACACGGGCTGCCCCTCCTGAAAGATGTAGCGGTGCTCCCGCATGTAGATCATGTCCACCAGGTCGCCGGCGCTGCCCCACGCCACGGGGCCGATCCCGGGTTCCTCGGACGGGCCGACGAGCGCCGCTCCCGCGCCGTCGGCGAAGATGATCGCCGTCGAGCGGTCCGTGGGGTCCACGACGTCGGTGAGTTTCTCCGCCCCGATCACCAGCACCCTGCTCGCCGATCCCGCTCGCACGAGGTCGGAGGCCACGCCGAGGCCGTAGCAAAACCCTGCGCACGCGGCGTTGAGGTCGAAGGCGCCCGCGGCCTTGATCCCGATTCGGTCGGCCACCTGCGCGGCGGCGTTCGGGATGGGGGACGGCATCGTGCAGTTCGGCACGATCACCGTGTCGACCTCGGAGGGGGCCACGCCCGCGTCGGCGAGTGCCTTCGCCCCGGCGGTGACGGCCATGTCGACCACCCGTTCGTCCTTGTCGGCGAACCGGCGTTCGACGATGCCCACGCGGTCACGGATCCACTGGTCGTTGGTGTCCATGTGCTGGGACAGCTCGTCGTTGGTGACGATCCGGTCGGGCTGAGTGCTGCCCACACCCAGGATGCGGGTGGCCTTCGCGCCCTGGGCGAGGTTCAGTGTCGGCCGGGCTCCGGTCCTGCCGGTCATGCCAGTTCCTCCAAGTGCGCGGGTGTCTTCACCGCGAACGGCGTGGTCACGGTGCCCTTCAGAGCACGGCGCACCAGGCCAGTGAGCGTGCCTGCCGGGGGGAGTTCGACCGTCCGGTCGACACCGAGTGCGGCGAGGCCGTCCATCGTCAGGTCCCAGCGCACAGAGCGCGTGACCTGCGAGACCAGTCGGCGCAGGTACTCCTCACCGCTGGCCACGACCTTACCGTCCACATTGGACAACAGGGGGCGCGTGGGATCGGCCGGGTTCAGCTTCTCGGTGTGGGCCCGCAGCGCCTCCTCGGCCGGGGCCATGTACCGGGTGTGGAAGGCGCCGGCCACCTTCAACGCGCGCACCTTGGTGCCCGGCAGGGGCTCGGCGACGATCCTGTCGATGGCGTCGGCGGCGCCGGAGGCGACGATTTGCCCCGCACCGTTGCGGTTGGCGGCTTCGAGACCGTGCTCGTGCAGCCAGGCCACCACGTCGTCGGGGTCGCCGAGCATCACTGCGGCCATGCTGGTGCGCTCGGTGGCGCACGCCGCCGCCATCTCGGCGCCGCGCACGGCGGCCAAGGCCACGGCGTCGTCGGCCGACAACACCCCTGCGATGGCGGCGGCGGCCAACTCACCCACGGAATGTCCCGCGACCGGGGCGTCCTCCGGTACCCCTGCGGGGAGGTACTCGAACGCCAGCAACGACGCGGCGACGACGAGTGGTTGCGTAACGGCGGTGTCCTGGATCTCCTCGGCATCGGCCTCGGTACCCAGCCGTACCAGGTCGAGCCCGCAGTGCGCCGACCACTGCGCGACGCGATCACGCGCGTCGTCGAGTTCGAGCCAGGGTGTGAGCATGCCGGGAGTCTGAGAACCCTGTCCGGGGCAGAGGAGAGCGGTGGTCACTCCTGTAGGGAACACGGAGCGGTCCTTTCGAGGGGATGCCGCCGAGTCACCAAGTCCTTCCGGCGGTGTTGTAGGTGTCCTACAAAAGCGGTGGTGGATATGGGTGATCCGGGCAACGTTGTGCCATACCTCACTCACTGTGGCGGCGAGGTGGCCATTCGGTCACCACAGGCCTCGTGAGCGGGCCAATCGGCCTACGGTCAGAGCTGTTCGCAGTACAAGAGCGTCCCGGGGGTCGGCGGCGTTGCGCCCGGTGAGTTCGGTCGCCTTCTTCAGGCGGTACCGCACGGTGTTGGGATGAACGAACAACTGCCGCGCGCACGTCTCCAACACCCCGCCGCTTTCCAGGTAGGTCTCGATGGTTTCGAGTAGAGCCGGGCCGGCTCCTTCCAGTGGGCGGGCGATCTGTTCCATGAGTATCCGCTCGGCCTCGGCGTCCCCCGCCAGAGCGCGTTCCGGTAGGAGGTCGATCGACCGCGTGGGCCGTGGCGCCGCAGGCCAGCCGACCACGGCACGTAGCCCCGACAGGGCCTCCGCCGCGCTGCGATGTGCCTCGGCCAGACTGCTCACCGTCGGGCCCGCGACGACAGGGCCTTCGGCGAACGCCGTCGACAGGGTGGGAAGGACTTCCTCGTCCTTCGCCGTGCCCTCGGTGGGGCCCGCGACCACCACCACCAGTCGGGAGCCCTGTACGCCCAGCAACACCGGTCTCCCGACGCGGGCGGCCTTGCTCCGCACCTCGAACACCACCGACGGTGGGTCGTCCGACGGGGGATTACCCACGAGGACGGTGGCGTCGGCGGCGGGGTCCCAACCCAGAGCGGCGGCTCGTGACAACACCGATTCCTCGGCGTCGCCACGTACGACGCCGTCCACGACCAGCGCTTCCAGTCGAGCGTCCCAGGCACCCCGTGCCTCGGCGGCGGCTGCGTACGAGTTGGCCGCGGCGAAGGCGATCTCCCGGCCGTATCGCAGGATGCCTTCCCGCAGAATGGCGCGTTCGGCGTCGTCGGCCGCGAACTGGGGGAGTTGCTCCTCGAACACGTCCACCGCCAGCCGCACGATCTCGACGGTCTGGCGCAGGCTGATCCAGCGGGACAGCTCCCTCGGTGCCGATCGGAACGCCTCGGTGGTGAGCTTCAACGCCTCCTGCGAGTCCCGCATCCACCGCACGAAGCCCGCTGCCCCGGCCTGAGTGATCAGCAGCACGCTCGCCCGCTGATCGGCGGGCATTCGTCTGAACCAGGGAAACTGCTCTTCGATAGCCGCCACGCTCGCCTTGGCGAGTCTGCCGGAAGCACGTTCCAGCGCGCGCAGTGTCGACTCGGACAGTTCCTGCCGGGCGAGCGGCGAAGCCGCGGTCTCCACGGTCGGCGGTGTGGACGACGGTTCGATGGACATACTGCGCCGAATCCTACGCCCCAGGTGTGGACAGGTCGGTGATACGGCGACGTGGAGGCCACTCAGGGGGCCGCAAGGGCGCATAAAGAGACCGCCCGGCGCGCCGAGGACGGCACGCCGGGCGGTCTCACTTCCCCGGTCCCCACCGGTGTTTCCACTATGGACTGCGGGATCATGACCCGCCACCGGACTCACTCGTTCGTGAGTGCTGGCGGCGGGTGCCCATCGAGGTCTGTTTCGGACGATAAGGGCCGGGCCGGTGCGTCAGGCCACGCCGGAGTCCGAGGTCTGGGGACCCGCGGCGGAGACGTCGTGGAGCTGGTACTTCCGTGTGGCCTCCACGACTGTGTCCTGCGACACCTCGCCGCGACGGGCCAGCATCGTGAGCACGCCGACCGCGATCGACTCGGCGTCGACCAGGAAGTACCGACGAGCGGCGGGACGGGTGTCGGAGAAGCCGAACCCGTCGGTGCCCAGCGTGAGCATGTCGGTGGGCACCCACGGCCGGATCAGGTCCGGCACGGCACGCATCCAGTCCGACACGGCCACGACCGGGCCTTCCGCCGTCGACAGCTTCTGTGTCACGTACGGCACGCGCGGTTCGTCCGCCGGGTGGAGGAAGTTGTCGCGGTCGACCTCCACGGCCTCCCGACGCAGCTCGCTCCACGACGTGGCCGACCAGACGTCCGCGCGGATGTTCCACTCGTCGGCCAGCATCCGCTGGGCCCGCAGAGCCTCGGGCATCAGGACACCGGACACCAGGATCTGCGCCTTCGGGCCGGTGCCGTCCGGTGCCGTCTTGTAGAGGTAGAGCCCCTTGAGCAGGCCCTCCACGTCGAGGTTCTCCGGCTCCGGCGGTTGCTGGTACGGCTCGTTGTAGATGGTGATGTAGTAGAAGACGTCCTCACCGTTGCCGTTCGGGCCCGTCTCGCCGTACATGCGGCGCAGACCGTCCTTCACGATGTGGGCGATCTCGTACGACCACGCCGGGTCGTACGACACCACGCCCGGGTTGGTCGTCGCCAGCAGCTGGGAGTGCCCGTCGGCGTGCTGCAGGCCCTCGCCGGTCAGCGTGGTGCGGCCTGCCGTGGCGCCCAGCACGAACCCGCGCGTCATCTGGTCGGCCGCCGCGTACAGGCCGTCACCGGTGCGCTGGAACCCGAACATCGAGTAGAAGATGTAGATCGGGATCATCGGCTCGCCGTGCGTGGCGTACGACGTGCCCGCCGCGGTGAACGACGCAGTGGAGCCGGCCTCGTTGATGCCCTCGTGCAACAGCTGTCCTTGCTCGGACTCCTTGTAGGCGAGCATCAGCTGAGCGTCGACCGAGGTGTAGTTCTGACCCTGCGGGTTGTAGATCTTGGCCGTCGGGAACATCGAGTCGAGCCCGAATGTGCGGGCCTCGTCCGGGATGATCGGTACCAGGCGGTGGCCGATCTCCGGGTCCTTCGCCAGTTCCCTGATCAGGCGGACGAACGCCATCGTGGTGGCCACGTCCTGCTTGCCCGAGCCCTTGCGGATGGCCTCGTACACCTTGTCGCCCGGCAGCACCAGCGGCTTGGCCGTGGACCGACGCTCGGGCAGGTAGCCGCCCAGAGCCTGGCGGCGGCCCTTCATGTACTGGATCTCCGGCGAGTCGTCGCCGGGGTGGTAGTACGGCGGCAGCGTCGGGTCACGTTCCAGCTCGGCGTCGCTGATCGGGATGCGCTGAGCGTCCCGGAACAGCTTCAGGTCGTCGAGCGTCAGCTTCTTCATCTGGTGGGTGGCGTTGCGACCCTCGAACGCCGGGCCCAGGCCGTAACCCTTGATGGTGTGGGCCAGGATCACCGTCGGCTGGCCCTGGTGCTCCATCGCCGCCTTGTACGCCGCGTACACCTTGCGGTAGTCGTGGCCGCCACGCTTGAGGTTCCAGATCTGTTCGTCGGTGAGGTGCGCTACCAGTTCCTTGGTACGCGGGTCGCGGCCGAAGAAGTGCTCCCTGACATACGCGCCGTCGTTGGCCTTGTACGTCTGGTAGTCGCCGTCCGGCGTCTGGTTCATGAGGTTCACCAGGGCGCCGTCACGGTCGGCGTGCAGCAGGGCGTCCCACTCACGTCCCCAGATGACCTTGATGACGTTCCAGCCCGCGCCGCGGAAGTAGGCCTCCAGTTCCTGGATGATCTTGCCGTTCCCGCGGACCGGCCCGTCGAGTCGCTGCAGGTTGCAGTTGACGACGAACGTGAGGTTGTCCAGCCCCTCGCCCGCGGCCACGTGGATGAGACCGCGAGACTCGGGCTCGTCCATCTCACCGTCACCGAGGAACGCCCAGACGTGCTGGTCGCTGGTGTCCTTGATGCCTCGCGCGTGCAGGTAGCGGTTGAACCGCGCCTGGTAGATCGCGTTCATGGGGCCGAGGCCCATCGACACCGTGGGGTACTCCCAGAAGTCCGGCATCAGCCTCGGGTGAGGGTAGGACGGCAGGCCGCCGCCCTCGCCGGCATGAGAGATCTCCTGCCGGAAGCCGTCGAGCTGGTCGGCCGCCAGCCTGCCTTCGAGGAAGGCCCTTGCGTAGATGCCGGGGGAGGCGTGCCCTTGGATGAAGATCTGGTCGCCACCACCGGAATGGTTCCTGCCCCGGAAGAAGTGGTTGAAGCCGACCTCGTAGAGCGCTGCGGACGAGGCGTAGGTGGAGATGTGGCCGCCCACGCCCACTCCCGGCCGCTGCGCCCGGTGCACCATGATCGCGGCGTTCCAGCGGATGAACGCGCGGTAGCGGCGTTCGACCTCCTCATCGCCGGGGAACCACGGTTCGTTCTCTGTGGGAATCGTGTTGACGTAGTCCGTCGCGGACAGTGGCGGCACGCCCACGTTGCGTTCGCGGGCGCGTTCCAGCATCCTGAGCAACAGGTACCTGGCGCGCTGTTGACCGCCCCTCGCCAATGCGGCGTCGAAGGAGTCGAGCCATTCGGACGTTTCCTCCGGGTCGATGTCGGGCAAGTGCGCCGCCAGTCCGTCGCGGATGACGCGTACACGTGCCGGTGCTCCCTGGCCGGAGGCGCCTTCAGTGATGCCGCGCCCGGCCTCGTCGTTCTGGGGGGCCAAGGGATCTCCTCGCCGGTTTTCGGAGTTGCTTTGTGTTGTCGTTATGCCATCGTGTCTATGGACGCGGTGCTCGTCAGCAACTACTCTGCGGTAACAATGAGCTGTTCGTAACACCGTGTCTAGTCGTGAGCGGTTTAGCGGGACTCGCCGCTGTGTAAACCCTGCTTCTAGCCTAGTTCAGGTTGTATGAGGACGAGCCGCGTGCAGTGCGTCACGCCCGAGTCGACCGGCATCCGGTGTGGACGGTTGCGCTCTGAGCCGTAGCAGTGTTCGCTAGGTCCATCCGTGTACGTAGTGCGGTCGCCCGCGGCATGCGAGGCGTGCGGCGACCCGCACATGCCCAAAGTTGGAGGAGTGAGAAGTCGTGGTCGCCGCGGGAGACGCTGACCTGAACAGCGTCGCCGAAAGGCTCGGAATCAAGCCCGACATGGTGGTTCAGGAGCTGGGCTGGGACGAGGACGTCGACGAGGATGTCCGTGCCGCCATCGAGGCGTATATCGGTGGTGAGTTGCTCGACGAGGACGCCGACGAAGTCATCGACGTGGTGTTGCTTTGGTGGCGTGACGGCGACGGCGACCTCGGAGACGTCCTGGTGGATGCCCGCGCGCCTCTGGACGAGAACGGCATCGTGTGGGTACTGACGCCGAAGACCGGCCGGCCCGGCCACGTCGAGCCCAGCGAGATCGCCGAGGCGGTGCCCACGGTCGGCATGTCTCAGACTTCGAACCTGAGCATCGGCGAGGGGTGGACCGCCACCAGGCTGGTACCGAGGTCGAAATCACGTCGCTGAGTCTCGACGGCCCTCTCCGCGCCTTCTCGTTCACAAGGTAGGGTTTGCGCGGCACGTCGGCGCCCCGTCGAGGCGAGTCGCCGTAAGATCGGACAAGCGGAAAGGTTGTCGAGCCCATGGCGGTCGAGGTCGGTACCCAGGCCCCGGACTTCACGCTCAACGACTACAACAAGCAGGAAGTCACGCTGTCGTCGTTCCGCGGTGACAAGCCGGTGCTGCTCGTGTTCTATCCTTTCGCCTTCAGTGGCATCTGCCAGGGCGAGCTGTGCCAGCTGCGGGACGAGTTCGACCAGTACCCCGGTGTCCAGGTGCTCGGTGTCTCCGTGGACACACCGTTCGCGCTGAAGGCGTGGGCGGAACAGCAGGGCTACCAGTTCCCGCTGCTGTCGGACTTCTGGCCGCACGGTGAGGTCGCGAAGAAGTACGGCGTGTTCAACGAGCAGGCGGGTCTGGCTCTGCGCGGGACCTTCCTGATCGACACCGAGGGCATCGTGCGGTTCGCCGAGGTGAACCAGCCGGGTGAGCCGCGTGACCAGGAGGCGTGGAAGAAAGCGGTGGCCGCTCTGGCCTGAATCGACGGAGCTTCCGGCGCCTCGTGTGCCGGAAGCCCTTCGGGCGCATAGCTCAGCGGGAGAGCACCTGCCTTACAAGCAGGGGGTCGCAGGTTCGAACCCTGCTGCGCCCACCAAGCCCACAGAACACAGGATGACCGTGTTCTGTGGAGCGGCATCTTCGGAAGGTTGTGGCTGGCCGTCGTTCCGGGCTCGACGCGGTCGATGGGTCTTTTTTCCAAAGCTCCGAAAAGGGTCGCCGTTCGCGGCTCTTTCCTCGTCTTCTTCCTTGTCTTCTGCCTCGTCTTCGCTCCGTGTGCTTCGGCGATACCGAGTTCCGACAGTCGCCGCCCATGATCGAGACGGGCTCGAAGGTTGCTCGAAGCATTCGCCTGCATCCGTTTCGTGACCATGCGCTGTGACGTGCGTGGCGGTGAGGCCCTATCCTCGTCGCCGGTATGTGATGTCAACCGTGAAGGCTGCTGTGCACACTGTCGGCGATGCGGCAGAGGAACCGGACCGTGAGTCCGGGGCCGTCCGGCCGTACCTTGACGATCTTCCTCTGGAGTTGTGGGACGCGGAGGACACTCCCGTATCGCCACCAGGGCCGGCACGGAAGCGTCCGTGGTGGCACACCGTTCTGCCCGTCGTCGTGGTGCTTGCGCTCATCGGCGCGCTCACGTTCGTGGTGCCCGCGTTCGAGGACGAGAAAGCCGTGGATCCCGGCGCGACATCCGATGACGAAGCCGTCCTGTCGCTGGCCTCGATCGGTGACAATCCGCTGTTGAGGTCCGGCACCGTCCTGGCCGATGTCAGTTGCGAGCTACCCGAGCTCCGCAGCGGGGAGGAGCAACTCCACGAGTTCTACACCGCCCAACTGCGTTGTTTGGAACGCGCGTGGGAGCCCGCGTTGACCGGTGCGGGCCTGCCGTTCGAGCCGGTCACCGTGGACCTCGCCGACGACCCGGCCACCGCCTGCGGCGAATTGCCCCCGGCTGATCAGGCCACCGGACTGTACTGCGCCGAGGACACCACCATCTACCTGCCGCGTGAGCGCACCCTGGAGGCGTTCGGCCTCGCCGACGAGGCCCATATCGCCACCCTCTCGCACGAGTACGGCCACCACGTGCAGCACCTCAGTGGCATCCTGTCCGACGCCAACGAGCAGCTCAATCGCTATCCGGCCGGGAGTCCACCGGATCGCGAGCTGGGCAGGCGGCTCGAGCTGCAGGCGAACTGCTTCGCCGGGGTCTTCCTCGCCGGGGCGTCGGGGCGCGGGTCCATCAGCGAGGACCTGGCCCGCGCCGCAGTGGACGACTTCCGCAACTGGGTGGACAGCGACACTCACGGCACCAGCCAGACCCAGCGGGAATGGGCCACTCGCGGCCATCGACACGCCGATGTCGGGTACTGCAACACCTGGCACGCGCCGATCGAGGACGTCACCTAAGGCAGCGAAGGCAACGACCACCGTTGGCCCGTCGAGCTGTCGATGAGCGCGGCACGGCTGACACGCACCGTCAACGGAAGGATGTCGTACACCGAGGACGCCACTGTCGGTAACTGCGATGTCGTCGCCCTCGTCGCCACGGACGTGTGCGGCAACCAGCGGTCGACGGCGTAGTGACGGTATACGTTGGCGCCCGTCGCGCTCACCGCGCGGACCACCGCCCGTTGTCGAGCCAGCAGTTCGGCGGACATCAACGGGACGAGTGAGATCCGGCCCCGAGGAAACGCCGCCAGAGCGTCGAAGGTGAGTTCCATCGAACCGCCGTCGGGTAAGGCTTCCACGGCCGCGCGCACCGCGTCGAGATCCCAGTCCAACAACACCACGTACGACAGGTGCGGATGGTGCCTGCCGTGGGTATGAGTCTGCAGTGTCGCGACACCGAACTCCTCGAGCCGCGACCACAACCCGCGCAAGGCTCGTTCGGAGGGCTGGTCGAACAACAGACAGACGGCCAGAGCCACGCCGATGACACTAGGCTGTGGGAAGCCCGCTCGCCGTTTCGCCGCCCACCACTCGGGTACTCGCTCGACTGAGTGATGCCTTGCATACCTGAGGAGGAGGCGCAGTCATGACTCGTCCAACAGAGGCCCGCATGAGCAGGGGAGGGCTGCAACCCGTTCAGGTACTTGCCGGACTGATCGGCCTGGTTTACCTGGCCATCGGGATCATCGGCATGATAATCACCGGGTTCGGGGGGTTCGCCGACGCGAGCCACAGCACCCTCTGGGTCTTCTCGATCAACCCGCTTCACAACGTTTTCCACATCGTCATCGGCGTCCTAGGCGTGCTGATGGCGTTGAGTTCCGGCTTGGCGAGGACCTACGGCTGGGTGCTGCTCGCGGTCTTCGGCATCCTGCTCCTGTGGGGGCTCGCCGTGACGGGAGTGTTCGCCGGGAACCCGGTGTCCGGACTGGGTAACCCGTTCGCGCTCGACGCGGCCGACAACTGGCTGCACTTGGGCACGGCTCTGCTGGGTCTTGTGCTGGCCGTGATGCCCGCGCGTAAGAAGATCAGCGCGCCGACGAGGGACGAGCACGATGCCGCGGGTGGTGTTACCGGCCGCACCGACATCGGTGGTACTCCGGCGGGGCAGGCCGGTGAGGCCGGTGGGCGTCGAACTCCTCGGACGGCGGGGCGTCGCCTCTGGCGTCGCGGCACCGCCCACTGACAAGTTTTCGCTGACGAACCACCGATGAACCACTGACGAGCCCACGATGTCCACGAGAACAGGGCGTGCGACCCACGGCACGCGGACACGGGACGCGTCAGCCTTCCTCCGGCGTGACGTGGACGACCACGCAGGTGATGTTGTCGGGGCCGCCACCCTCGTTGGCGAGGTCGATGAGCGACGTCACGGCCTCGTCAGGGGTGGCGTCCTTCGACACCACCTCCGCGAGCACCCGGTGGATCTCGTCGACCTTGACGACGTCCGTGAGTCCGTCGGAACACAACAGGTACACGTCGTCGGCTTCGGCGGTGTGCAGCGAGACGTCCGGCTCGGCGGGGACTCCGGCGAGCAACGCCCGCACGAGTACCGACCGACTGGGATGCCGCTCGGCGACGTCCGGGGTGAGACGCCCTTGATCCACCAGCGTCTGCACCATCGTGTGGTCGCGGGTGAGCTGGGTCAGGACATCGTCACGCAGGTGGTAGCAGCGCGAGTCGCCGATGTGGGCGAGCGCGAACCGCGGGCAGTCCCACAGCATCGCTGTGACGGTGGTTCCCATGCCGGTGAGATCGGGGTCCTCGGCCACGCTCCGGTTGAGCCGGTCGGCCGCGGCGACGATGGCGCCCGACAGTTCGTCGGCCAGGTCCACCTCTCCCAGGTCGGTGTCCGCTAGACGGGCATCGAGTTCCTCCAACGCGGCGACAGCCTGAGCGCTGGCGACTTCACCCGCGGCATGTCCGCCCATGCCGTCGGCGACGGCGAGCAGCCGGTCGGTCGCGTAGGCGGAATCCTCGTTTCCGCTGCGGTGTCGTCCCACATCGGAGCCCGCGGCGTAGTGGAGGGCGAGTGCCTGGTCGTGTGTCATGAGTGCAGTGAACCATTGCTCGGTGAGCAGCGAGGTACAACAGTACGCTAATTGGTCTCGTTTCGCCGCTCCGACCGCACCTCCGATATCGGACGGCGAAAGGTACCCCATCGGTAGCGGCATGCCATCCCGGTGTGGGCCGTCGGCGGAGCTAAGCTGGTCGGCACGTCTTGGCCGTCCTGAGGGTGTTTTCGGAGGTTTTCCGCCGGTGTCGAACGATTCCTTCGTCCACCTACACGTCCACACCGAGTACTCGATGCTCGATGGGGCGGCGAAGATCGCTCCGTTGTTCGCGGAGGCGTCCCGGCTGGGAATGCCCGCCGTGGGTATGACCGACCACGGCAACATGTACGGCGCGGACGACTTCTATCAACAGGCGAAGAAGGCCGGCATCAAGCCGATCATCGGTATCGAGGCCTACGTCGCGCCCGAGAGTCGCTTCCACAAGAAGCCGGTGTTCTGGGGGAACTCCGGTCAGCGCAGCACCGACGAGTTCGGTGAGGGCGGTGACGTCTCCGGCGGTGGTGCCTACACCCACATGACGATGCTGGCCGAGAACTCCGCCGGTCTGCGGAACCTGTTCGGGCTCTCGTCCCTGGCGAGCATGGAGGGCTACTACCGCAAGCCGCGCATGGACCGCGAGCTGATCGCGGAACATGCCGAGGGCATCATCGCCACCACCGGTTGCCCGTCCGGCGAGGTACAGACGCGGCTTCGGCTGGGACAGAAGGAGGAGGCGCTTCAGGCCGCCTCCGACTACCGCGACATCTTCGGGCAGGACAACTTCTTCCTGGAGCTGATGGACCACGGCCTGCCCATCGAACGCGCGGTACGCGAAGGGCTGTTGGAGATCGGGAGGAAGCTCGGTCTGCAGCCTCTGGCCACCAACGACTCCCACTACGTCACCAAGGATCAGGCGGAATCACACTCGGCCCTGCTGTGCGTGCAGTCGGGCAAGACACTGTCCGACCCGACTCGCTTCAAGTTCGACGGCGACGGTTACTACCTCAAGTCCGCGCAGGAGATGCGTGAGTACTGGGACACCGAGGTGCCGGGCGCCACCGACTCGACGTTGCTGATCGCCGAGCGCGTGCAGTCCTATGAGGACGTCTTCGCCCACCGGGACCGGATGCCGAAGTTCGAGGTTCCCGAGGGACACACGGAGGCGAGCTGGCTGCACCACGAGGTGATGAAGGGCCTCGAATGGCGCTTCCCCGACGGTGTGCCCGACGGGTACAAGGAGCGAGCTGAGTTCGAGCTCAAGGTCATCGAGCAGAAGGGCTTCCCCGCTTACTTCCTCGTCGTCGCCGACTTGATCAACTATGCCCGTAGCGTGGGCATCCGGGTCGGTCCCGGGCGTGGCTCGGCCGCCGGGTCGCTGGTCGCGTACGCGTTGGGTATCACCAACCTGGACCCGATCCCGCAGAACCTGCTGTTCGAACGGTTCCTCAACCCCGAGCGCGCGTCGATGCCCGACATCGACATCGACTTCGACGACCGCCGTCGCGGCGAGATGGTGCGGTACGCCACCGAGAAGTATGGCGCCGACCACGTCGCGCAGGTGATCACCTTCGGCACCATTAAGACCAAGGCCGCGATCAAGGACGCGGCGCGCGTGCACTTCGGCCAGCCGGGCTATTCGATCGCCGACCGGATCTCCAAGGCACTGCCCCCGCCGATCATGGCCAAGGACATTCCGTTGGCCGGCATCGTCGACCCGGAGCACGAGCGCTACGCGGAAGCCGCCGAGGTGCGCTCGTTGATCGAGACCGACCCCGAGGTCAAGACGATCTTCGAGACGGCCCGGGGCCTGGAGGGCCTGATCCGTAACGCGGGCGTGCACGCCTGCGCGGTCATCATGTCCAGCGAGCCGTTGCTGGGGACCATTCCCCTCTGGCAACGCGACGACGGCGCGATCATCACCGGCTGGGACTACCCGTCGTGTGAGGCCATCGGCCTGTTGAAGATGGACTTCCTCGGTCTGCGCAACCTCACCGTCATCGGGGACGCTATCGACAACATCAAGGCCAACCGAGGCGAGGAGATCGACCTCGACCGGCTCGGATTGGAAGACCCCGAGGCGTACAAGTTGCTGGGCCGGGGGGACACACTCGGCGTGTTCCAGCTCGACGGTGGTGCGATGCGCGACCTGCTGCGCCGTATGCAGCCCACCGGGTTCGAGGACATCATCGCCGTGCTCGCGCTGTACCGGCCCGGTCCGATGGGCATGAACGCCCACAACGACTACGCCGACCGCAAGAACGGCCGGCAGCAGATCAAACCGATTCACCCGGAGCTCGAGGAGCCCCTGAAGGACATCCTGTCCGAGACCTACGGCCTGATCGTCTATCAGGAACAGATCATGCAGATCGCGCAGAAGGTCGCGGGCTACTCGATGGGTCGCGCCGACGTGCTGCGCCGGGCGATGGGCAAGAAGAAGAAGGAGGTCCTCGAAAAGGAGTTCGAGGGCTTCCGTGCCGGGATGAGGGACAACGGCTTCTCCGACGAGGCCATCCAGGCTCTGTGGGACACGATCCTGCCGTTCGCCGGGTACGCGTTCAACAAGTCGCACGCGGCCGGCTACGGCCTGGTGTCCTACTGGACCGCGTACCTGAAGGCGAACTATCCCGCCGAGTACATGGCCGCGCTGCTCACCTCGGTCGGTGACAACAAGGACAAGTCGGCGGTGTACCTGTCCGAATGCCGCAGGCTCGGCATCCGGGTGCTGCCGCCGGACGTCAACGAGTCGGACCGTCGTTTCGCCGCTGTCGGCGACGACATCCGGTTTGGGCTGGGCGCAGTGCGCAACGTCGGCGCCAACGTCGTCGACTCGATCATCACCACGCGGGAGAAGAAGGGGAAGTACACGTCGTTCACCGACTTCCTCGACTCCTCTGAGCTCGTGGTCTGCAATAAGCGCGTCATCGAGTCCTTGATCAAGGCCGGTGCGTTCGACTCGTTCGGCAACACACGGCTGTCGATGATGCGCGTGCACGAGGACGCGGTCGACGCCGTCGTGCCGCTCAAGCGGCAGGAGGCGATGGGACAGTTCGACCTGTTCCAGGGCTTCGGCGGAGGCGCCGACGACGACACCACGGCGCAGACGGCCTCGTCGCCGCTGGCGCACCTGAAGTTCGACGACGAGGAGTACCCGCGCAAGCAGAAACTCGCCTACGAACGCGAGATGCTCGGCCTGTACGTGTCCGCGCATCCGCTCGACGGGGCCGAGCGCATTCTCCGCAAGCACGCCAAGCGACCGATCGCGGCGATCCTGGCCGATCCGCCGAAGGAAGGCGAGATCGAGATCGCCGGGCTCATCACCTCCTTGGAACGACGGGTGAACAAGAAGGGTGAGCCCTGGGCCATCTGTACGGTCGAGGACATGGACGCCTCGCTGGAGGTGCTGTTCTTCCCGAAGTCGTACGCGCTGTTCGCCGCCGACCTGGTCGAGGACAACGCGGTGGTGGTGAAGGGCCGCGTCAACTGGCGGGAAGACAAGATGTCGGTGTTCGCCGCCGGGCTCGTGCCACTCGACCTCAGTGACGTCGCGCTCGGTGACGAGGAGCCTCCGCTGATGCTGCTGGCGTCGGCCGAGAAGATCACCAAGAGCGTGGTGATCGAGCTGAAACAGACGTTGCAGGCACACCGCGGTGACACCCCGGTGCGGCTCAAACTCGTCGGTAGGTCGTCCGAGACCGTCTTCGCGTTGTACGACTATCCGGTGACGGTCAGTTCGATGCTGTTGGGAGAGTTGAAGAGCATCCCCGGTATCGCAGCGGCGAGCAGTTGAACCGCGGGTTCAAGACGGTGAAGGAGTGAACTCGAAGATCGACAGGCCTGATCCGCGGCGGTGGAGGGCTTTAGCCGTCACGCTGGCTGCCGGGTTCATGTCCCTGCTCGACGTCAGCATCGTCAACGTGGCGCTGCCGTCGATCCAGCAGAGTCTGGGTGCCTCCACGGCCGGTGTGCAGTGGGTCGTGTCGGGGTACGCGTTGGCGTTCGGGCTCGTGCTGGTGTCCGGTGGTCGGCTCGGTGACGTGCTGGGCAGGCGCCGGATGTTCCTCTTCGCGCTGTCGGCGTTCGTGTTGACCAGCGCGCTCGCCGGGTCGGCCGTCAACGAGACGATGCTCGTGGTCGCCCGGTTGTTGCAGGGCATGGCGGCGGGCATGTTGACTCCGCAGAACACCGGTCTGATCCAGGAGTTGTTCAGCGGTGCGGAGCGCGGGAAGGCGTTCGGCCTGTTCGGCACGACCGTGTCGCTGTCCACGGCCGTGGGGCCGTTGATCGGTGGTTCGATCATCGCTGTTTTCGGGGCGGAGGACGGCTGGCGCTGGGTGTTCTTCGTCAATGTGCCCATCGGGGCGCTCGCGTTGGTGTTGGCTGCCCGGCTGTTGCCTCGTGCGCCGCGACGCGGGTCCTCGTTGCGGTCGGAACTGGACTTCGTGGGCATCGGCCTGCTGGGTGTGGCCGTGCTTGGGGTGCTTTTCCCGCTCGTGCAGTCCGACCAAGGCGGGTTGGCCGCGTTCTGGTGGATGCCGGTGGCGGCCGTGCCGTTCGGGGCCGCGTTCGTGTTGTGGGAACGGCGGGTCGTGCGGCGTGGAGGTTCTCCGCTGCTCGACGTGCGACTGTTCACCGAGACACCGGGATACGCGACGGGTGCGGCGATCGGGGCGGTGTATTTCGCGGGGTTCTCCGGGATCTGGCTGGTGTTCGCCTTGTTCTTCCAGCAGGGCCTGGGATACACGCCGTTGGAGTCCGGGCTGATCGTGACACCGTTCGCCATCGGAGCCGCGGTGTCGGCGGCCGTGGCGGGACGACTCGTCGCGCGCTTGGGGAGGCGGTTGACCCTGCTAGGACTGTCCTTGGTGACGGTGGGGTTGACGACGGTGGGGATCGTCGTGCCGATGGTCTCCGCCTCCATGGCGGGGTTGGCCGCGGCGGCTCCGTTGCTGGTCGCGGGCGTGGGCGGCGGCATGGTGATCTCACCCAACACCACGTTGACGCTGGAACAGGTGCCTACGCGGATGGCCGGTGTCGCCGGGGGAGCGTTGCAGACGGGGCAGCGTATCGGTACCGCGATCGGCGTGGCCATGTTGGCGTCGATGTTCCACGTGGGCATCGATTCGGCGGGCGGTTATCTGGCGGGGCTGCGATGGGCGATGTTGAGTGCGGTGGCCATGATCCTGGTGGCACTGGTCCTGGCTGTGGTCGATGTGCGTCGACGCCCTGGACTTTCTCGGACGGAACAAGCTCAAGCCGCGAACACCACCCCTACTCCTACGGAGTGACCGAATAAGTGAATGGCCCGTCTCGGCTGGCATAACACTGACCGGTGAGTAATCCTGGTACGGACCTTCGGCGAGGCGGAACCACCACCCGATCCATGCCCTTACCTGGGGCGATGGTGCGGTGGCGTTTTCGAAAGGATCGGGCAGGAACCACATCGGCTCGATGTGCTTGCCGTGTCACCTCACGCGAGGGCCGCGCTCGGCGACCGCGGGGGATCGACCGGGACGGCCTCGAAGGTTTTTTGATTCGGGTGGGTCCTGGGAGGAAGGGGACAGGACCCACCCGGAACGTCTGGCGGCGTGTCGATGTGTGCTGTGGGAAACGACGAGCTCAGCCGCGGTCGTCGGCTGGTTCCTTCGTGGCGGCGGCGAGTGCGGCGGCGGCCTTCTTCCTCTTGTAACGGACGAGGAAGAAAAGACCGATGGCCGCGAGCACGCCGACGACGATCATGCCGCCGGTGCTGAGAACGTCCTCCACCTGACGCGCGGCTTCGCCCAGCGCCGCGCCGAGACTGACGTGCAGGAGTGACCAGCACAGGGCGCCGGAGACCACGGCGGGCAAGAACTTGCGGTACGGCAGTTTGGACGTCCCCGCCGCCGCTGGGGTCAATGTGCGTACCACCGGCAGGAAGCGGGCGAAGAACACCGCCCACGCTCCCCGCCGTTGGAGGATGCCGGTGGCCTTGTCCCAGGCGTCGGTGCCGTATCGCTGGATCAGCTTCGTCTCCCGGAGGCGCGGCCCGAACCGGCGACCGATCGCGTACCCGATCGAATCGCCGATACCGGCACACACCGTGACCACGAGGACGAGGACGATGAATCGGGGGGCCGTGGTGGCCGTGGTGGCCGCGATGAGCAGCCCTGACTCGCCTGGCGCGATGAACCCCAGACCCACGGTGCACTCAAGCAGGACCAGCAGTCCTGTCGCACCGACCAGGGCCGGCTGCGGCAGGCTCTGCAGCCAGTTGAGTACCTCGGTTACCACGGAAAAGCCCCCTGAATGCCGTCTGTATCGGATCGACTGTCCCAGACAGTCCTACGGAATCAGACGACACCAGCCCTCGTCCGGTTCACTCGATCCAGGAGTTTTCTTTCAAGTTTTACCCGTGGAAGGGCCTCGGCCCCCGGATCAGCTCATTCGGGAGAGGACGCTGCTGGCTTCCTGGGCCGCCGGTGCGGCGGCCGCGAGGTGCTGCAGGTTCTCCGGCAACGGTTCGCCCCGGTGCTGCTTGGTTTGGGCGAACAGTTTGCCCGCGCGGTACGAGGAGCGCACCAGGGGACCCGCCATGACTCCGGCGAAGCCGAGGGCCTTGGCCGCCTTCGTGTGCTCCACGAACTCCTCGGGCTTCACCCAGCGGTCCACCGGATGGTGCCGCACCGAGGGACGCAGGTACTGAGTGATGGTGAGGATCTCGCAGCCCGCTTCCGCGAGGTCGCGCATGGCGGGTTCGACCTCTTCAGGGGTCTCGCCCATCCCGAGGATCAGGTTCGACTTGGTGACCAGCCCGGCCTCACGGGCCTTGCGGATCACTTCCAGTGAACGCTCGTAACGGAAACCCGGCCGGATGCGCTTGAAGACCCGCGGCACGGTCTCGATGTTGTGGGCCAACACCTCGGGTTCGGACCCGAACACCTCGGCCAGCTGCTCGTCGTTGGCGTTGAAATCCGGGATCAGCAGTTCGACGCCCGTGCCCGGGTTGAGTGCGTGGATCTGCCGGACCGTCTCGGCGTACAGCCACGCTCCACCGTCGGGCAGGTCGTCGCGGGCCACACCGGTCACGGTCGAGTAGCGCAGGCCCATGGCCTGCACGCTCTCGGCGACCCGCCTCGGTTCGTCCCGGTCGAACTCGGCGGGTTTACCGGTGTCGATCTGGCAGAAGTCACAGCGTCGGGTGCACTGGTCACCTCCGATGAGGAAGGTGGCCTCGCGATCCTCCCAACATTCGTAGATGTTGGGGCAGCCCGCCTCCTCGCACACGGTGTGTAGACCCTCGCGCCGGACCAGCCCCTTGAGTTCGGTGAACTCCGGGCCCATACGCGCGCGGGTTTTGATCCATGACGGCTTCTTCTCGATCGGTGTCTGGCTGTTGCGGACTTCCAGCCGCAGCAGCTTCCGACCTTCCGGCACCACAGTCACGCTCCCAGCCTACGCCCGAGGCGGCCCGGAACTCGACCACGTGGGGGATCCGGGGTGACCCGGTCAACTCTTCCCCCGCTCCCGGGTGGCTTTCCGGCCCCCTCACATGGGGCGGGACGTGTCGCGTGCGGTGCTCACGCGGACGAGGCCAACCGGCCGAGGCGACGCAGCCAACGCTCGGCCGTGGTGGTGCGGTTGCTCGAGCGAACGGTGTCGCGATGCCGCAGTAGCGCCACCAGCGTCGCCCCGATGCGTGCGGCCTCGTCGTGCGGCTCGTGCGGTTCGGCCAGACCGGAGGTCACCGCGAGCATCCGCAGCTCGGCCTGGTGGGCTCGGCGCAACGCGGGGTAGCGCTCCACGTTCGCGTCCACCACCGCGTGCAGTGTCGGATTCCGGCGTACAGCGGCTCGCCAGGCGCGGGACACGGCGTCGACGTGGTCGCCGTGGCTCTCGCTGCCTTCGCCGGGCACGTCGTCGGCGTCCTCGGGGCCCGCCACATAGGTGCGGAGGTGCCCGGTCAGCACCTGTGTCCAGCGGTGGTGCAGGGCCAGCAGGAGGTTCTCCTCGGTGCCGAAGACCTCCCTGGCGCCGTCGATGTGGTCGAACGGAATACGGGCCTCTTCGTCGTGCCGCGCGCGGGCCAGTGCGGTGTCCATGATGTCGCGACGGCGGTAGTGATCACTCCAGCCCATGGCCTCGGCCTCCCCCTTTTCGGCCTGTCCTCGACTGTACCGGCGGCCATACTCGAAGTCGGGTTCATACTCTCGGTATGTGCGGACGAGATCAACATACCACCGGTATGTGACGAGGAGGGGTGCGTAAGGTTGTGAATGTGGCGACACCGAGGTCCAGGCGGGACGACTACACGGAATCCACCCGTGACGCGTTGATCGACAGCGCCATCGCGCTGTTCACCGAGCGCGGCTACGCGGGCACGTCGCTCGACGAGATCGCGCGCCGCGCCCGAGTGACCAAGGGCGCGCTCTACCACCACTTCACCGGCAAACAGGCGGTGTTCGAAGCCGCGTTCGACGCCGTGGAGACCGATGTCAAGGGCCGGTTGGAGAAGATCCTCCGTGGAGCCGAACCACCGTGGGAACGTGCGCTCGCCGGATTGCGGGAGTTCATCTCCAGCTGCCTCGACCCCGCCTACCAGCGGATCGCACTGCACGAGGCCCCTGTGGTGATGGGCTGGCAGCAATGGCGGGACGCCGAGGAACGCTACAGCTTCGGCCTCATCAAAGCCGCCCTCCAGGACCTCATCGACGCGGGCGACGTGACGAGCGTGCCGGTGGACGTCGCCTCCCGTCTGCTGTTCGGTGCCCTGGCCAGCGCCGCCACCGAGATCGCGAGTTCGGCTGAACCCGAACGGGTGGGAGCCGAGGTCGAACAGGTGGTGGTCGCACTGCTGCAGCAGGTGCGGGACGCCGCGCGTTCCCACCGGGCTCGTTAGGCTCGAGTGCGTGGAACTCAGGATCTTCACCGAACCCCAGCAAGGTGCCAGCTACGACGATCTGCTGCGCGTGGCGAAGACGACCGAGGACGCCGGTTTCAACGCGTTCTTCCGATCGGATCACTACCTCAAGATGGGCTCGGTCAGCGGTCTCCCCGGGCCGACCGACGCCTGGATCACCCTCGCGGGACTAGCCAGGGAGACGTCCCGGATCCGGTTGGGCACGTTGGTGACGGCGGCGACGTTCCGGCACCCCTCGGTGCTCGCGATCTCCGCGGCGCAGGTCGACCAGATGTCCGGTGGCCGGGTGGAGTTCGGCTTCGGCTCCGGCTGGTACGTCGACGAACACACCGCGTACGGCATCGAACTGCCGCCGATGCGTGAGTTGTTCGACCGCTACTCCGAACAACTGCAGATCATCACGGGCCTGTGGGACACCTCGGAAGGGGAGACCTTCGATTTCGAGGGCAAGCACTACCAGCTGAAGGAGGCGCCGGGGCTGCCCAAACCCGCGCAGCGTCCGCGTCCGCCCATGATCCTCGGAGGTACGGGTAAGAAGCGCACGCCCGAGCTCGCGGCCCGTTACGCCGACGAGTTCAACGTGCCGTTCAAGGACATCGAGACGGCACGCGCTCAGTACGAGCGAGTGGACGCCGCCGCCGAGGCCGCGGGTCGCAGGCGGGGTGAGCTCATCCGTTCGGCCGCTCTCGTGGTGGCCGTGGGCAAGGACGACGCCGAGGTGGCCCGTCGCGCCGACGCCATCGGCCGCGAGGTCGACGAACTCAAGACCAACGGTGTCGCGGGCACCGTGTCCGAGGCCGTGGACACGATCGGCCGTTGGCGTGAGAGCACGGGCATCACGCGCCTGTACCTCCAGGTGCTGGATCTGTCCGACCTCGACCACCTGGAACTGATCGCCTCGGAGATCATGCCCCAGCTGAACTGAGGTCTCGCTGGATCGTGGTGGCTCGGCCGACCGTCGGGCCACCACGAACCGGCCTCGGAGTCGCTCTTTTTCCGGGTCGCTCCTTCTCAGGGCTGCTGGAGAGCGAAGGTCACCCCGGGAGCCTCCGGTTGCTGTGGACGCGGCAGCCAGCGGTCCTCGTTCACCGGCAGCTCGCCGTCCAACGCGGCGAGCACCGCGTCCCTCGCCACGGGCAGGGCCTCCGCCACGGTCACCGTGCGGCCCAACTCCTCCGACAACGACGTCGTGCCCGCGTCCCGGATACCGCACGGCACGATGCGATCGAACGCCGTCAGATCGGGATTGCAGTTGAGCTCGAAACCGTGCATGGTCACGCCTTGCTGCACCCGGATACCGATCGCCGCGATCTTGCGTTCGGGGCGGGTGTCGTCGGCGGGAACCCAGACTCCGCTGCGCCCTTCGACCCGACCGGTGTGAAGGCCGAACCTCTCGCACACCGAGATCAGCGCTTCCTCGATGCGCCGCACGTAGTGCACGACATCGATAGGGTCGGCGAGCTTGACGATCGGATATCCGACCAGCTGGCCGGGTCCGTGCCAGGTGATGCGGCCTCCCCGGTCGACATCGATCACGGGTGTGCCGTCGGTCGGCCGGTCCTCCGGCTGGGTGCGTTTACCCGCCGTGTAGACCGAGGGGTGTTCCAGCAACAGCATCGTGTCGGGGCCCTCGCCGTCCGCACGGGCGCCCGCCAGCTCACGCTGGAGTTCCCAGGCTTCGAGGTAGTCGATGGTGCCGATGTCGCGAACGTCCACGGGGTCACTGGACGCGCGACAGGAACGGGTCGCTTTCTGACTCACGATGACGAGGCTACGCCCTGCGGTCTGGGCGGCAACAACCGCAGAGCCGGGGCCACCAGCAGTCCGACCCCGACGACAGCGAGGACCGAGCCGATGGTGTCGGTGAGCCAATGCACCTGCAACGTCACCCGAGCGGCGCCCGCCAGCACCGTCGCGACCACGGTGACGACGCCCACGGTGGTGACCGAACGCGGTGCAAGCCACAGGCACAGCACCACCAGCACGAACCCCGTGCTCGCCACCGATGCCACGTGTCCGCTCGGGTAGCCGAGGTCACCGTGCTTCAAGGGGCGTTCCCTGTCGAACGCGAGTTTGGCGAACACGCTGCTGAGACGGCAGGCACCGAGCAGGACCACCAGACGCAACGTCACCCACGCCCTCGGGTCCGAACGTCGTCGCCACACGACCGTGGCCGCGATCAGGCCCAGTCCCGACAGGATCGGCAGCGGAGGCCCGAGAACGGCACTGATGACGGCCGCGGCCTCGTCGAAGTCGTCTCGCCACCACGTGCTCGCGGCATCGTGCAGCGCCCGATCCGCGGCCGGTGGATCCTGTCGGACCACGATCCCGAGCACCACGAACGCGGTGAGCGACAAGGACCCGAGCAGGTACTCGACCCTCACCGGTGAGCGTTTTCGTGACGCTGTCACGACAAGGCGGAGGCGAGGGCCTGATCGAGATCGTCGAGCGTGTACGTGAACCCCGCTTCGGTGAGCACACCGGGCACGGCCCGTGGCCCTGCCAGCAACAGCTCATCAGCGGCCTCTCCGAAAACCACCCGCAGCAGCCCACCGGGCACCCGCCACGGAGTGGGACGGCGAACCGCGCGTCCCACGGCCCGAGTGAACTCGGTGTTGGTCGCCGGACGTGGGGCGGTCGCGTTGACCGGGCCGGAGACATCGTCGCGAAGAAGGCAGAACACGATCACCTCGACGAGATCGGAGAGACCGATCCACGGCATGTACTGCCTGCCGTGACCGAGGGTGCCGCCCAAGCCGCCGCGGAACACGGGGGCCAACAGGCGCAGCATCCCGCCCTGTCGCGCGAACACGGGTGCGATACGGAGCAACACCACCCGGCTACCCGCTCGGCTCGCCGGCGCACACGCCCCCTCCCACTCGGCACACAGCCGGGCGAGGAAACCGTCACCGATCGGGGCCGATTCGTCGACTTCCACGGCGCCGGTGTCACCGTAGTAGCTGATTCCCGAGGCGTTCACCAACACCGGTACGCCGTGTTCGGCCACAGCCTCGGCCAGCACCTCGGTCGGCTCGGTCCGGGAGTCGCGCAGCAACTGCTTACGTGCGGCGCTCCACCGGCCGGACGCCAGCGGCGTACCGCACAGGTTCACAACGGCGTCGACACCGTCGAACGCATCGTCGTCGATCCGCCCCGACGGGGGGTCCCAGCGTCGTTCGTCGCGATGCGCGGGAGCACGTCGAACCAGCCTCACCACGTCGTGCCCCGACTCCCGTAACCGGGAACGCAGGGCAGTGCCGATGAGTCCGCTGGAACCGGCCACGAGAACCCGCATGGGCACACTTTATGCGCCATATGCGACGGGGCGTCCACCATGTGCGGTAGACGCCCCCGAGCGCGTGATACGGCGAGTCAGAGCCCGAGCTCGTCCTCGAAGTTACCTTCCTCGAGACGCTGCTTGATCGTCGTAAGGAACCGTCCCGCGTCGGCACCGTCGATGAGGCGGTGGTCGTAGGTCAGCGGGAGGTAGGCCATCGAACGGATCGCGATGGTGTCGTTGCCCTCGGTGTCGGTGACCACGACCGGCCGCCGCACGACCGCGCCCACGCCCAGGATCCCCGACTGCGGCTGCACGATGATCGGCGTGTCGAACAGCGCGCCGTTGCTGCCGAGGTTGGTGATCGTGAACGTGCCGCCGGTGAGCTCGTCCGGGGTTACCTTGTTGCTGCGGGCCCGCTCCGCCAGGTCGGCGATCCGGTGTGCCAGGCCGGACAGGCTCAGCTCACCCGCGTCGTGGATGACCACCGACAGCAGACCACGCTCGGTGTCCACGGCGAGGCCGAGGTTGATCGAGCCGTGGTAGGTGATCTCCTTCGTCTCCTCGTTGTAGGAGGCGTTGACGTTCGGGTGCTGCTTCAGCGCCTCGACCGTGGCCTTGGCGAAGAACGGCAGGAACGTCAGGTTCACACCCTCACGCTCACGGAACGCCGCCTTCGCGCGCTGCCGCAGCTGCGCGATCTTGGTGACGTCCACCTCGTGCACCTGCGTCAGCTGGGCCGAGACCTGCAGCGACTCCTTGGTCTTGGCGGCCGTGATCTGGCGGATGCGGTTGGCCTTCTGCACCGTGCCACGCAGCGCGGCCTTCTCCGCTTCCGACACGGGGGTCGGTGCGGCGGGCCGGGACGGAGCGGCCGGGGGCTGCTGCGCGGCGGCGGGCTTGGGCTGCTGGGCGGCCTGCTGCTGCTTGGCCTCCGCGGCGGCCAGCACGTCCTGCTTCCGGATACGACCGCCGACGCCGGTGCCCTTGACGGTGTTCAGGTCGATGCCGTGCTCGGCCGCGAGCTTGCGCACCAGCGGCGTGACATACGGCGTGCCCGCGCTGTCACGCTCGGTCGAGGCGGGCCGAGCCTGCTGCGGTGCCGGAGCCGGTGCCTGCGGAGCGGGAGCGCTCGGTGCGGGCTGTGCCTGCGGTGCAGGCTCGGGCTCGGGCTGAGGTGCGGGCTGGGGCGTGGGAGCGGGCTGTGCCTGCGGCGCCGCCGGCTGCTGCGGTGCGGGCTCGCGCTCGGGCTGCGCGGGCGCCTGCGGGGCCGGGGCGGCACCGGCGGGCCCCACGACGGCCAGCTGAGCACCCACCTCCACGGTCTCGTCCTCGGCCGCGGTGATCTCCAGGACCGTACCCGCGACCGGCGAGGGCACCTCGGTGTCGACTTTGTCGGTGGAGATCTCGAGCAGCGGCTCATCGACCTCTACCGTGTCACCGACCTGCTTCAGCCACCGGGTGACGGTGCCCTCGGTGACGCTCTCACCGAGCTCCGGCAGCGTCACAGGAGTGCCGGACGCGGCACCGGAGGATGCCGACGGTGCCGGCGCCTGCGGCTCGGCGGCGGGCTGTGCGGCCTGCGGCTCGGGCTGGGCCTGCTGCTGAGGCTCCGAGGGCGCGGCCGCGGCAGCGCCGCTGTCGGCCCCACCACCGGAACCGTCGTCGATCACGGCGAGTTCGCCGCCGACCTCCACGGTCTCGTCCTCACGCGCCACGATCCGAAGCACCGTGCCCGACACGGGCGAAGGTACTTCGGTGTCGACTTTGTCGGTGGAGATCTCGAGCAGCGGCTCGTCGACCTCTACCGTGTCACCCTCCTGCTTCAGCCACCGGGTGACGGTGCCCTCGGTGACGCTCTCACCGAGCTCCGGCAGTGTGACGGAGTACGCCATCGTTGCTGACTCCCTTGTGTGTGCTGGTGTGGTCTGCAGTTGCTGCGTCGGCAGTGCCGGCTGTCTTCGTCGGTTCCTTACCTCAGCCGTGCACGTGCAGCGGCTTGCCCGCCAGAGCGAGGTGCGCTTCGCCGAGAGCCTCGTTCTGAGTGGGGTGGGCGTGGATCAACGGGGCGACGTCCTCGGGGAATGCTTCCCAGTTGAAGATGAGTTGCGCTTCGCCGATCAGCTCGCCGACACGATCCCCGACCATGTGCAACCCGACGACCGGGCCGTCGGGAGCCTTGATGAGCTTCACGGCACCGGAGGTCTTGAGGATCTGACTCTTGCCGTTACCCGCCAGGTCGTAGGTGAAGGTGGTGATGTCGGGACCGTACTTCTCCCTCGCCTGGGCCTCGGTCAGGCCCACGGACGCCACCTCGGGGTGCGAGTAGGTGACCCGCGGGATACCGGACTCGTCGATGGGTGTCGGGTTGAGACCGGCGATGTCCTCGGCGACGAAGATGCCCTGCTGGAAGCCACGGTGGGCGAGCTGCAGGCCCGGCACGATGTCGCCGACGGCGTAGACGTTCGGGAGGTTGGTGCGCAGGCGCTCGTCGGTCAGCACGAAGCCGCGCTCCATGCGGACACCGGCCTCGTCGTAGCCGTGGCCCGCCGTGTTCGGCCCGCGACCCACGGCGACCAGCAGCACGTCGGCCTCCAGGGTCTCGCCGGACTCCAGCGACACCGTGACGCCGTTGTCGTCCTGCTTCGCGCCGGTGAACTTCACGCCCGTCTTGAAGGCGATCTTGCGTCGGCGGAACGCCCGCTCGAGTTGCTTGGAGGAGAACTCGTCCTCCGCGGGAACCAGCCGGGGCAGCGCCTCGACGATGGTGACCTCGGAGCCGAAGGAGGCCCAGACACTGGCGAATTCGACGCCGATCACGCCACCGCCCAACACGACGGCCTTCTTGGGCACGAAGTCGAGCGACAGCGCGTCCTCACTCGTGATGATGCGCCCGCCGAGTTCCAGGCCGGGGATCGTCTTCGAGTACGAGCCGGTGGCGAGCACGACGTTCTTCCCGGTGTAGCGGGTGCCCTCGACGTCGACGGTGGTGCCGCCGACGAAGGTGCCCGTGCCCTCCACGTAGTTGATCTTGTGGGCCTTCGCCAGGCCCTGCAGCCCCTTGTACAGCCGCGTGACCACCGAATCCTTGTACTTGTGGACACCGGCGACGTCGACGCCGTCGAACACGGTCTTGACGCCGAACTGTTCGCCGTCCCGCGCCGAGTCGGCGACCTCGGCGGCGTGGAGCAGCGCCTTGGTCGGAATGCAGCCTCGATGCAGGCAGGTGCCGCCCAGCTTGTCCTTCTCGATCAGCGTGACGGATAGACCCAGCTTGGCGGCGCGGAACGCCGCGGCATAACCACCGGATCCGCCACCAAGGATCACCAGGTCGGCTTCAGCGTCGGTCACTTCTCAAACTCCTCGGCAGGCAGTGTTCAGTAAGCCGATAACGGCAGTCGTCTGATCGTCTTCACGGGCGCTGTGGGGCGCCTCATGCCACTTCATCTTGTCACTTCGCTCGAACGACATGCGACCTAGTGCGGGTGTGATGAGGTCTGGGGCATTGCGTAGCCGGGATAATGCACAGTGCGAGGCCGGAAGGAGAGTGGTCGCCATGGGCCTGTTCGACGCATTCCGCAGACGTCGCCGAGGAAGGAAGAAGAACAGACCCGGGACCTTACGTAGCGTATCCTCCGCCGACATCGCGCACCTGGACCAATGGGTCGCCACGCACAGGGGCGTGGAGGCCTACGTCGAGCCTCGGACCACCGTTACCGAAACCACAGTGGTGTTGGTCGCACACGACGGCGAGTGGACTCGGCGCCGCATAGGGAGTCTGGACACCGCGCAACAATTCGGTCGCAAGCGGTCCATTCCCGTGTACGAGGTCGCCAAGACCGGATATCCGAAACGGATGCGTGAATACACGGAGCGTCAGCGCATCCTGCGGAAAAAGGCGCAACGGGAACGAGACGAGTCGGCCTAGGAGTCGGCCTGGGATGACTTAACTCTCGGTGTCTTGGCCGTCTTCGGCGTTCGCGCTGTCTTCGGCGTTCGCGGTGTCTTCGGCGTTCGCGGTGTCCTCGAGCGGCCCCACGGCGGCTTCGAGCAGCCTCCGGTGGTGTTCGAGCAGTGCGCGCACGTCATGATGGACGCTGACACCGAACATCGGGTCGTGCTCCACCACTTCGCCGGTCGTCGAGCGCAACACCAGCACAGCAGGCTCGGCGATCACCACGTCGGCTTCGGATTCGTCCTTCGTCGTTCGCATGGTGAGTTCGCCCACGCTCAACAGGCGGGGGAACACCACGTCGGCCGGCAGTCCGTCACAGGTGAACAGGAATCGGCGGTAGGAGTCGGGCAGAGCGACACCGAGGCGGTGTTCGGCCTCCGCCAGCGCCTCGCTCGATGCCGGTGGCGGGGCGGTGCCCGGTACGCCGCGTAGCCGCAGGATCTCGTCGATCAGCTCAGACCACGAGGAACCCGCCGCGTCGGTCGGATGCCGGGCGTGGAGAGCCGCGATGAGTGCGTCGGCGTAGGCGTTCGCCCACTCCGCCGGCAGAGTGAGCGCACCCTGCGCCAACAGCGCCGCGACCGGACGGCATCCCGCGAGTAGAGCCACGTCCGGACGTGGTGTGTCACGTGCCACGCTCGCCCACGCCGCCACCGCGGCACGGGCACCGTCCACGTCTCCCGCCTCCGCGCGTTCCCGCGCTCGTGCGGCCAGTTCGGTGAGTGTGTCCTCCGGAGCATCCCGACGCTGGGCCCGGGCCAGGCGGTCGCGGTGGGCGCGTTCCTCCGCGTCGAGATCCAGCGGGGGCAGTTCGGCGGCCCATTCGGGCACGGCCTCGCGCACGGCGAACAACATCACCCAAGCCCGCGCGGTCGAAGAGTCCCGGACCAGCCGCGTCACCGACCTACCCGTCGTACGCCGCCACTGCCGAACCAGTCGATCGGCGGCCCCGCTCACGTTGGCGCACGCCAACAGCAGAGCCGCCTGACCGACCGTGGTGTCCACCTCGTCGTCGGCCGCCGTGAGGACGGTACGCACGGCGGCCTCGACGAAATCCTCACTACCGTCGCCGGAGGAGGACATGGTGACCGGATTCACATCCTGCGACGGTCAGCCGTTCTCGGCGATGTCGGCCAGGACCGCGGCGATCGTGCGCACCGGCACACCCGTGCCGCCCTTGCCCGTGTAGCCCCACGGAGAACCGGAGTTGTAAGCGGGACCCGCGATGTCGATGTGCGCCCACTGCACGTCGTCGGCCACGAACTCACGCAGGAAGATTCCCGCGGCGAGCATGCCGCCCCACCGCTGTCCGGTCACGTTCGCGATGTCGGCGAGCTTGGAGTCCAGTTCGGAACGCAGTTCCTCCGGCAGTGGCATCGGCCAGCCACCCTCGCCCGTGGCCTGCGCGCTCTCGGCGACGCGATCGCGGAAGTCGTCCGAGCCCATGACACCCGCCGTGCGGTCGCCCAGCGCCACCTTCTGCGCACCGGTCAACGTGGACGTCTCGATGAGATAGTCCGGCTCCTCCTCGCACGCCCGCATGATCGCGTCCGCCAGCACCAGGCGGCCCTCGGCGTCGGTGTTGAGCACCTCCACGGTCTTACCGCCGTACATCGTGAGTACGTCACCCGGCCGGTACGAGGTGCCCGACGGCATGTTCTCCGCGAGCGGGATGTACGCCACCACCTCGAGCGGGTACTTGAGCTTCGCCGCCAACACCATGGAGGCGAGCACGGCCGCGGCACCGGCCATGTCCGAGGTCATCTCGTCCATACCCGCGGCCGGCTTGAGGGAGATGCCGCCGGTGTCGAAGGTGATGCCCTTGCCCACCAGGGCCACGCTCTTCTTCGCCTTGGACCCGCGGTAGGCCACCCGCAGCAGCCGCGGCGGGCGCGACGACCCGCCGCCGACGCCGAGGATGCCGCCGAAGCCCTTGCGCTTCAGAGCCTTCTCGTCGAGGACCTCGATGTCGAGATCGTGGGCACTCGCCAGCTCCTTGGCACGGTCGGCGAAGGACGCGGGGAACAGGTCGTTCGGGGGAGTGTTCACCAGGTCCCGGGCGATGGTGACCGCCTCGGCGATGGCCGTGGCGGCCTTCAGCGTCGCCTTGTGCGAGCGTGCGGTCCCCTCTTCGGGCGAGACGAACTCCACGTTGGACGGCGGCGCGTCACCCGGCTCGGACTTGTAATCGGTGAAGCTGTAGGCACCGAGCACGGTGCCCTCGACCGCGGCCTGCAGGTCCAGCGCGGACAGTGTGGTCAGCACTCGCTTGTGGCCCGCCAGCAGTCGCCCGGAGGCACCGGCGGCCCGGCGTACCCGCTCGTCGGTGATGTCGTCGGGCTTTCCGAGCCCCACGGCGAGCACGACCCCCGCGGGCACCCTGCCCAGGCTCGGGACCTTCACGGTCTCCTCGGGCTTGCCCGTAGCGCCCAGAGTGGTCAGAACATCGGCCAGCGTGCCGTCGAACGCGGCATCCACCGCCTCTGCCCCGGCTGCCAGCTCGAGTCCGTCGGGTCCCTGAACGGTTCCCACCACGACGACCTCGGCGCGGGTCTTGGCCAGCGCCGCCTCGGAATTATCGGACAGGGACAGTTTCGGCACGCTCACGTCAGGCTCCTCTGTGTCATCGCGTCATCGCGTGTGGACCGACCTCGGCACCCTCGTGGGGCGGCGAGCGAAGTCCGTCGACCTCCTCCGCCATGCTATTGCCGATACCGGTGTGAGTGTGGAGGTAGGTCGGGTCGATGTCGCTGCCAGCGGGACTGTTCCTCATCCTGGCCGTCGCCGCGTCCTGGGCCGGGTGGTGGCTGCTCGCCGCGGTCGTCCTGGCCGGCTGCCTCGCGTGGGTGACGGGACGTTCGAAGCCACGGGGCCGGGGTGGTGAGTTGCTCGCCGCGGTGCGGGAGTGGTCGTTGTTCGTCTCCTCGGCCGCCGTTCCCGCGGCCTATCTCGGGAGCGCTACCGCTTCCGCGGACATCACCTATGTGGCGGTCGCGCTCGTGGTCGTCCTCGTCGCCGTGGCGGCCGACGCTTTCGGGGCGAACCGCTCCGATCGGTCGTCCCGCTGGCCCGTGGCGCTGTTGGGGGTGGCCGCGGCAGCCTTCGTGGCCGTCTGCGTGGCGATCCCGCCGGCAGCATCGACGACCGCGAGCCCCGAACCGTTCTCCCCGATCGGCCTGATCGTGGCCGTGGTGGTGGTACTGCCGTGGCTCATGGGACTGAGCCCGGTCCGGCTCACCATCGGAACCGTTGCGGCACTGGCGGTCGGGGCCGCCGCGCTGTATCAGGTGGGACCGGTCCGACTCGGACTGTCGGTGACGTCGCTGCGGGACGTGCTGGCCGCCGCCGACGCCGCCGCGTTGACCCCGATGCTGGTCGCGGTGGCCGTGCTCGCGGGACTCACCTCGGCGGTCGCGTGCGCCGGTCGGCTCAGGCAGGCCGGGAACAGGCTCGCCGGACGCGACGACACCGGCCGGTGGAGAGGGGCCACGCTGGTGGCCGTGGGGGGCGCGGGGGTGTGGGCCGCCGTGTTCGACCCGCTGCCGGCGGTGTTGCTCGCGGGCGTCGTCGCCCTGATCGAGGTGATTCACCGCCTAGCCGGACGGGCGGGAGCGGCCGACCGCGGTTGACCCGACTGTCCCAGCCGACACGCCGGGCGGTGCGGCTGGGTTCGGGCCGGCTCAGGCCATCAGTGCTGCGAGTCCGAACAGCACCAACGCCGCCACCGTGAGTAGCGTCAGCGACTTGCCCGGCAGGTCACGCGGCAACATCCGGCCGTGTTGCTCCTTCCACCACACCAGAGCGAACACGACACCCACGATCCCGAGGAGCACGCCGAAGCCGCCGACCATGATGTAACCGATCACGGCGACCATGCCGGAGGCGAACGTCAGCAACGCGGCGGCGAAGAAGGCTTTGGCGTCCGACGCGGGCCCGGCGGAGACTCTGTTGGCGTTGAAGGCGCGTTCAGGCTGTGAGGTCACGCTCGTCATGGTAGGACGCGCGACCCTCTCGTGTTGTCATTCGTGCGAGATATGCTGGCGCCCATGACTACCACGATCCCGTTCAGCCACCGTCCCAGCACTCGTCCGGCCTCGGCGGAGCGGGTAGCTGAGGTACTGGCGAAGCCGGGGTTCGGGGTGTACTTCACCGACCACATGGTCACGGTGACGTGGACGGAGGAGAAGGGCTGGCACGACGCCCAACTACGCGCGTACGAACTGCTGCAGCTGGACCCGGCCACGGCCGTGTTGCACTACGGGCAGAGCATCTTCGAGGGGTTGAAGGCGTATCGGCAGCCGGACGGTTCCGTGAAGGCGTTCCGGCCCGAGGCCAACGCGGCCCGCTTCCGGCGTTCGGCCCGCAGGATGGCGATGCCGGAACTGCCCGACGAGCTCTTCCTCGGCTCGATCCGCGAGCTGCTCGCAGCTGACGACCGGTGGGTGCCCACGAATCAGGGTGACTCGCTCTACCTGCGGCCGTTCATGATCGCCACCGAGGTGGGTCTCGGGGTGAACAGCCCGTCGCGGAGCTATCTCTACACGCTCGTCGCCTCACCGGCGGGTTCGTACTTCGCAGGCGGCGTGAAGCCGGTGAGTGTGTGGCTGTCCACCGAATACGTGCGGGCCGCGCCCGGGGGCACCGGTGAAGCCAAGTGCGCCGGGAACTACGCCGCGTCCTTCGTGGCACAGGCTCAGGCGGTGGAACAGGGCTGCGACCAGGTCGTCTGGCTCGACGCCAACGAGCGCCGCTACGTCGAGGAGATGGGCGGCATGAACCTGTTCTTCGTCTTCGGCTCCGGCGGCGACGCGCGAGTGGTGACGCCCGAACTGAGCGGTTCGCTGCTGCCCGGCGTCACCCGGGACTCGCTGCTGAGGCTGGCCGCCGACTTCGGCTACCAGGTCGAGGAACGCAAGCTGTCCACCGATGAGTGGGAGAAGGCTGCCACCTCCGGCGAGCTGACCGAGGTGTTCGCCTGTGGAACGGCCGCGGTGATCACTCCTGTCGGCCACGTCAAGCACGCCGGGGGAGAGTTCCGTATCGCCGACGGTCAACCGGGCGAGGTCACCATGCGGTTGCGCGAGGAACTCACCGGTATCCAGGAAGGCACCCGGCCCGATCCGCACGGCTGGATGCACACCCTGGGCTGAGGTTTGTGACCACACGCCGAAAGGCCGCCCCGGTGGTTGGAACACCCGGGCGGCCTTTCGGTTTCTCATCGATTTCTCACTGCGATCGGCGTAGCACCGCGGCCATCGAGACCAGCGGCAGAAGGGCGGCGGCCCCGGTGCCCGCTTCCTCGGCCATACCGAGGTCCACGAGCGGTTCGAGGTCGAGGTGTTCCAACGCGAGCGTGTGGGCCGGTTCGCTCGTCCGGTGCGCCGCCAGCCACCACGAGCGAGCTCCGGGGGCGAGTTCCTCGGCGAGCAGGGCCGCCGCGCACACGGTGAGTCCGTCCAACAGCACGGGCGTGCGGCGCACGGCGGCTTGCGCGAGGAACCCGGTGATGGCGGCGAGGTCGGCGCCGCCCACTGTCCGCAGCAGCTTCATCGGTTCGGTGGCCACCGGTCGTGCTCTGCGCAGGGCGTCGCGGATGGCGGCGGCCTTACACATCCAGGCGTTGTCGTCGACGCCGGAGCCGCGTCCGACGACGGCGACGGGCTCGGTGTCGGTGATCACCGACACCAGTGTCGACGCGGGGGTGGTGGCCCCGACGCCGAGTCCGGCCGGGACGAGCAGGTCGGCTCCTTCGTCCACCTCGGCGTCGGCGATGCGCATACCCACGCGCACGGCCTGTTCGGCTTGGTCGTCTGTCAGAGCGTCCTCGGAGTCGATGGAACCCGAGCCCCGACGGATTTTGAATTCCCCGGTGTCCTCGTTGTCGACGGCGACGTCGACGACCCGCACGCCACTACCGGCTTCGGCGGCGAGGACCCCGAGTGGGGTGCCCTCGTCGAGCAGTTCCCCGATGAGTTCCGAGGTGGTCCCGGGCGGCCGGGCGGACACGCCCTTGGCGGCGATGCCGTGGTCTGCGGCGAACGCCACGATCCGCGTGCGACGTGGCGGTGTCGGCGGGGATTGGCCCTGACACGCGGCCAGCCAGTCACCGAGTGTGTCGAGCATGCCGAACGGGCGGCGACTCGTGCGCGGTAGGTCGTCGGGACGGGGGACCTCGGCGAACTCGATAGGCACGGTGCTTACCGTACCCAGGGGTGTGGCCGTCGGATGACGAACGTCGGGCACAGCACGACTACGCAGGCTGCGGACACGGCTACGCGGGCTGCGGACACGATCACTCTAAGATCGGGCGGATGAGTGAGCGCGGAGCGTCGGGCGCGGTCGGCGTCGTTCTGGCCAGTGGCGCGGGTACCCGGGTGGGAGCCGCGACCAACAAGGTGTATCTGCCGTTGGCCGGCCGTCGTGTCGTGTCGTGGTCGTTGGACGCATTCGCGCGGACCCCCGGTATCGACACCCTTGTACTGGTGACCAGGCCGGTGGACGCGGAACTCGTCGAACACGTGCTGCGGCACGAGGTCTCGGCCGAGGTCGAGGTCGTTCACGGCGGGCGGACGAGACAGGAATCGGAGCTCGCCGCGCTGCGCCATCTACGCGGGCGCATCGAGACAGGTGTGATCGACACGGTGTTGCTGCACGACGGCGCGCGTCCGCTGGTGAGTACCGCTTTGATCGCGGAAGTGCTGCGGGTGGCACGGGAACACGGCGGTGCGCTGCCGGGTCTGCGCGCCGATGACATCGTGGCACTCGCCGACGACACCGGTGACATGGTGACCTCGCCGGGGAAGGACACGCTGGTACGTGCCCAGACACCGCAGGGTTTCCGCGCGGCGCCGTTGCTGGAGGCCTACGAACGGGCCGAGGCCGAAGGGTTCGTCGGTACGGACACGGCGTCGTGCATGGAGAGGTTCAGCGACCTACCCGTGCGCTGGGTGACAGGGGAGGAACGCAACATCAAGGTCACCTACCCGCACGACCTGGTGATCGCCGAGCAGGTGCTCGCCCAGAAGGCGTGAGTGGCCGCCCACGGGCTTCGTCCACTCACGCCCCCGAGCTCGCGTCAACGGGAAAGGATCACAGAATCGGACTCTTGGTGAGGCCCGGGTCCCGCTCCACGACGCCGTCCAGCACCTCGTCGATGGCCTGCATCAGGTCGGCGTCGAGCTTGACCCCGGCGGCCTTCACGTTCTCCTGGACCTGTTCGGGGCGGGACGCACCGATGATGGCGGAGGCGACGTTGTCGTTCTGCAGCACCCACGCGACGGCGAGCTGGGCCAGCGTCAGCCCGGCCTGATCGGCCAGAGGACGCAGTCGCTCCACGCGCGTGAGGACCTCGTCGCGGAGGAACTGCTCGACCGTCCTCGCCCCACCCTTCTGGTCGGTGGCACGCGATCCCTCGGGCGGCGGCTGGCCCGGCTTGTACTTACCGGTGAGCACACCTTGCGCGATGGGGGACCACACGATCTGGCTCATTCCCTCGCGCTCGCAGGTCGGTACGACCTGCTCCTCGATGACGCGCCACAGCATGTTGTACTGCGGCTGGTTCGACACGAACGGGATCTTCAGTTCGCGTGCGAGTGCGGCACCGCGGGCGATCTGCTCGGCACTCCACTCGGACACCCCGATGTAAAGCACCTTGCCCTGCCGCACCAGGTCGGCGAACGCCGTCATCGTCTCCTCGAGCGGCACCGTGTGGTCGAACCGGTGCGCCTGGTAGAGGTCGATGTAGTCGGTGCCGAGCCGCTTCAGCGACGCGTGGGCCGACTCCATGATGTGCTTGCGGCCGAGACCCTTGTCGTTCGGGCCTTTCGGGCCGGTCGGCCAGAAGACCTTCGTGAAGATCTCCAGGCTCTCCCTGCGCTGGCCCGCGAGGCCTCGGCCGAGGACCGACTCGGCAGCGGTGTTGGCGTAGGTGTCAGCAGTGTCGAAGGTCGTGATGCCGGCGTCGAGCGCGGCCTTGATGCATGCGTGGGCCTGCTCCTCCTCGACCTGGGAGGCGTGAGTGAGCCAGTTACCGTATGCGATTTCACTGACCGAAAGGCCGCTGCGGCCGAGACGACGAAACTCCATGGATCCAGACTAAACCCGGGTTGCTTCGCTTAACTAATGACCCGAGTGTGGGAGGGGCCCGGTTCTTCAGTCGACCTTCAAGCCGACCTTCAGTCGACGCGGTCGCCCGGCTTCACCCGCGGTTTGGGAACGCGCAGTTTACGCAGCTGGCTGGCGCGTACGAAGGCGTACCAGCCGAGCGAAGCTCCACGGATCTGTTCCTTGGGGAACTTCGCGCGGACCGCCTTGACGATGCGTCGACCGTTGAGATAGCCCTCCACGATCATGCCGAGCAGCATCACCGTGGTGAGCAACGTCGCGCACTGCTGCACCACCAGGCTCGGGATCAGCAGTGTGATGAAGACGATGATGGCCAGCGGCATGAACAGGCCGAGCACGTTGCGACGTGAGTCGACGAGGTCACGCACGTATGCCTTGACCGGACCGCGGTCCCTGGGCAACAGGTAACGCTCGTCACCGGCGAGCATGCGCTCCCGTCGTTCCCGAGCGGCGGCGCGGCGCTCCTCCTTGGTCACCGGGTTTTGTTTCCGCAGCTCGCGGCTACGCCGGATGGCTTCGCGAGTGGTGCGGGGAGGGGGCGCGACCGGGCCTCGCCGCTTGCCCTCGGCCTCCCGTCGTTTGGGCGTGGGACGCCCCTTGCCCGGGGTGTAGCCCTTGGGAAGCGACGTGTCCGCCGAGGACTCGGCGCCGTCGGCAGCAGTGCTGGTGCTGTCGGCCTCGGCCTTGGTGCTGGAACGACGCAAGAACCTCACCCCACCAGGGTATTGCAGCCCACACTGTGCATGTTCATCCGGTCGACGAATGTGACACCATGGGCGGTGGGGAACAGAACGGGTGTTCGGTGTGTTGGAGCTGATGCCCGCCTGAATCAAGACCGTGAGGGAGAGTCATGACGACCGCTGAGCAGACCGGCAACACCTCCGCCGACGCCGGCGAGGCCACGCACGGCGTCACCCTGACCGATGCGGCTGCCGCCAAGGCGAAGGCGCTCCTGGAACAAGAGGGTCGGGACGACATGCACCTGCGCATCGCCGTGCAGCCCGGTGGCTGCGCTGGTTTGCGCTACCAGCTCTTCTTCGACGAGCGCACCTTGGACGGCGACCTCTTCCGGGAGTTCGACGGCCTCCGGGTGGCGGTCGACCGGATGAGCGCTCCGTACGTCGAAGGCGCCGAGATCGACTTCGTCGACACCATCGAGAAGCAGGGCTTCACCATCGACAACCCGAATGCCGGTGGTGCCTGTGCCTGCGGTGACTCCTTCCACTGAGTCCGCGGGTTTCTCGTCACGCGATCAGTTGATTCACCGACTTCCCGGGTGATTCGTCCCACATCGGACGGGTCGCCCGGGAAGTGGTGTGTCGTGGGCATGTCCTGAAGCCTGAAGAGCTGGTAACACGGCGGTGCTCGGTGGACCCGGGCGTTCTTCCGTGCCGAGGCCTGCTCGCCCGAGGCTTATGACGTATCGCTCACCGGGACCGGTGGCCGGATACGGTCCGGTTGTCACCGGCCACCGGCGAAAGCGAAGTCGTAGGGCGCGGGCCGCGTTTCCACGTCCCGCGCCCTACGGTCCTTCAGACGGCCTCAGAGCTGCACCGGGTACTGCGGCTCGGGCACGTCGGGCTTGATGCGGTCCTCGACGAAGATGCCGTGCCACAGCATGAAGACCAGCAACGCCCACAGCCTCCTGCTGTGATCGAGCGTGCCGTTGCGGTGTTCCTCCAACATCGCGAGGATCGCGCGCTTGTCGAGCAGTTCGTCGGTCTTCGACTCGCTGATGATGCCGCGGGCCCAGTCGTACATGTCAGAGCGCAACCAGTGCCGGATCGGCACGGGGAAGCCGAGCTTACGGCGGTTGAGTACGTGGGCCGGCACGATGCCGTCCAATGCGCGACGCAACGCGAACTTCGTTGTCTCCTTGGTGATCTTCTGATCCAGCGGGATCGTCGACGCGACGCGGAACACCTCGGAGTCCAAGAACGGCACCCGCAGTTCCAGCGAGTTGGCCATCGTCACCTTGTCGGCCTTGACGAGGATGTCGCCGCGCAGCCACGTGAACAGGTCGACGTGCTGCATCCGTGCCACCGGGTCCCAACCACGGGACAGCCGGTACCACGGCGCGGTGACATCGCGGTGGCTGACGTCGTCGCGGAAAGTCCGCAAGACCGGCTTCAGCTGGTCGTCCCGGAACAGTCGGGCATTGCCGTAGTACCGCTCCTCCAGCGTCAACGCGCCGCGACGCAGCAGGTCTTTGCCACGCTTGCCCTCGGGGATCAGCGTGGAGGCCTTGCCGATGAGCTTGCGCACCCCACCGGGGACCTTCTCGAACGGCGCCAGCGACAGTGGTTCCCGGTAGATGGTGTATCCGCCGAACAGCTCGTCCGAACCCTCGCCGGACAGCACCACCTTCACGTGCTTGCGCGCCTCGCGGGCGATGAACCACAACGGCACGAGTGCGGGATCCGCCACAGGGTCGTCGAGGTACCACACGATCAGGGGCAGTGTCTCCATCATCTCCTCGGCGGAGACGGTGCGGACCACGTGCTTGACCCCGATGGCGGCGGCGGACTCGGCGGCGACGTCCACCTCGGAGTAACCTTCGCGCTCGAACCCGGTGGTGAAGGTGATCAGGTTCGGGTTGTGTTCCTTCGCCAGCGCGGCGATGGCGGTGGAGTCGATGCCACCCGACAGGAACGCGCCCACCGTGACGTCGGCGCGCATGTGCTTGGCCACCGAGTCACGCAGGACCTCGGCGATGCTTTCGTGTAGTGCGGCCACCTGAGCGGCGCCCGACACCGGCTGTGCGCGGAACTCGGGGGAGAAGTAGCGCTCCGTCTTCAGTTCCCCGCCCGGTGTGACGGTGAACGACGTGCCGGACTCGATACGCCGGATGCCCTGGTGCAAGGACTCGGGCTCGGGCACGTACTGCAGCGTCAGGTAGTGCTGCAACGCCGTGCGATCCAACTCGGGTTCCATGCCCAGTGTGGCCGCCAGCTCCAGCAGGCTCTTCTTCTCACTGGCGAAAGCGATCCCTTTAGGACCTGTCGCGTAGAACAGGGGCTTGATGCCGAACGGGTCGCGCGCACCGAACAGGACCTTGCGCTCGGAGTCCCAGATCAGGAACGCGAACATGCCACGCAGTCGGCCGACCGCTGCCGGACCGAGATGGTGATAGGCCGCGACGATCGCCTCGGTATCACCTGCTGTGGCGAATTTCGCACCGTGTTCTTTCTCCAGTTCCTCACGGAGCTCGAGGTAGTTGTAGATCTCGCCGTTGAAGTTGATGGTGTAGCGGGTGGGATTGTCTTCGGGGCCCCAGGTCAGCGGCTGGTGCGAGTGCTCGAGGTCGATGATGGCGAGCCGGTTGAAGCCATAGATGACCTGCTCGTTTGCCCAGATATCGGTCTCGTCCGGGCCGCGGTGACGCTGACACTGCAGCGCGCGGCCTACGGCGTCCTTGGCGTTCGCCGCGTCTTCCTCACTGCCACAGACCAGTCCAAGCAGGCCGCACACGCCGTCTCACACACCCTTATTTCCGTCAACATTTGAGTCGTAAGTCGCAAGTATGCCGGGGAAGGCGGTGACGCCGCCGTCCCGGGTCTCGGCTAGAGTCCCATGCGTTGCAAGGATCGGGCGAGGAGGCATCACGGAGTGGGCGTTCCAGAGCGCACCCGGGGCACACGACTAGGCAAAGCCGGCAAAGTCGCCGCGCTCGCCGCGCTCGTCGCTTTGACGGCGACCGGCTGCTCCGGTGAGGAGATTCTGCGATTCGGCTGGCCCGAGAGTGCCACGGTGGAAGCCGCGGAGATGCGCACGTTCTGGACGTGGGCGGTCATCGCTGCGCTGGCCGTCGGCGCGATCGTGTGGGGACTCATCTTCTGGTCGGCTGCGTTCCACCGGAAGAAGAAGAACTCGACCGAGGCACTGCCGAGGCAGTTCCAGTACAACGTGCCGCTGGAGCTGTTCGTGGTCGTGCTGCCGGTTGTCATGGTCTGTGTGCTGTTCTTCTTCACGGCCGTCACCGAACAGTCGGTGCTCGCCGAGGAGGAGGACCCCGACGTCGTCGTGGACGTCACGGGTTTCCAGTGGAACTGGGAGTTCTCGTACCCCGACTACCAGACTCCGGACGGACAGCCCGTGAGCACGGTCGGCAGCTCGAGCGAGATCCCGCTGCTGGTGGTCCCGGCCAACCAAGTGACTCAGTACAACCTCGAGTCCACCGACGTCATTCACTCTTTCTGGGTGCCGGAATTCCACTTCAAGCGTGACGTGTTCCCGTACCCGCGTAAGAACAACCAGGACGAGTCGTTCCAGACGACCGTCGACCGGGAAGGTGCCTTCGTCGGCCGTTGCGCCGAGCTGTGCGGCGTCTACCACGCGATGATGAACTTCGAGGTCCGCGCCCTGTCGCCGGACAAGTTCGACCGCTACATGGAGCTGCGTACTCAGAACAACCCTGAGACGGGTCAGCCGTACACCGCTGCGGAAGCACTGGCCACCATGCAGGATGAGGGTTGCGATGCGCAGCTGTGCAGCCCGGTCGCGACGACCACGTCCCCGTTCGCGACGGACCGCGTCGCGCGCACGGCGTCCGGTTGAGTCGACCACCGAGAAGTGACTCCAGCGATCGAGTAAGAAGGACACACGCTCATGAAGGTCGAAGCCCGGGTTTTCGACATCGTCGCGATCTTCGGCATCGTCATCGCGATCATCTACGCGGTGATGACCGCCATGATGACCCAGGACGGCGTTGAGCCGGTCGGCACGGTGGCGCTGCTTCTTTCAGGTGGTCTGGCGCTGCTGGTGGGCAGTTACTTTCGGTTCGTCGCTCGGCGTATCGAGCCTCGGCCGGAGGACCACGAGGACGCAGAGGTCAGCGATGGCGCAGGTGAGTTGGGATTCTTCAGCCCCGGTAGTTACTGGCCGGCCGCCGTCGCGGCTGGTTGCGCTCTGGTGAGCGTGGCCCTCGCGTTCTTCCAGGTGTGGCTGATCATCCTCAGCGGCGTCGTGCTGGTCATGATGATCGGTGGTTTGGTGTTCGAGTACCACACCGGTTCACGTCGCCACTGACGTCTGATTTCGTCTCGATCCCACACGTGCGCGGGGCACCGGAGGAACCGGTGCCCCGCACGTGCGTGTGGTCGTGTTCTCGGTGCCGCCCAAGCTCACCTCGGTAGGCGAATCCGATGGGGCTTACCGGGGAAGAGGCCCGCGAAGCCTGGCTGTGCTTGTGAAGCTGCGTGAAACAGGCTCCTGAAACGACAAGGAAGCGAGCCCTGTACGTATCGGGACTCGCTTCCTTGTCGTCTGTTCTGGGGCTTTCTGGCCGGTTTTTCAGCCCTTGTCGATCCAGCGGGCGAGCAAGTCGGCCGCAGCACCGGAATCGATGGCTGTAGCGGCTTTCTCCAGGCCCGCGCGCAGGTCTGCGGTGAGGTCGTCGGAGAAGCCCGTGTGGGCCGCCAGGGCGCCCGCTGCGTTGATGAGGACGGCGTCCCTCACCGGGCCGTGCTTGCCTTCGACGAGGTTTCTGAAGACCTCGGCGTTGGCGGCGGCGTCACCGCCCCGTAGCGCGTCCGGTTCGGACTTCGGGATCCCCAGCACCGTCGGGTCGATGGTCTCGGTGCGGATCTCGCCGCCGGCGATGATCCACGCCGTACTGGTGGTCGTGGTGGTGATTTCGTCGAGTCCGTCGTCGCCACGCACCAGCAGCACGCTGTGGCCGCGCCGGGCGTACACCTCGGCCAGCACCGGGGCCTTGTCCGGATAAGCGCAACCGATCAGTCCCGAGGTCGGCTGAGCGGGGTTGGTCAGCGGCCCCAGCATGTTGAACACGGTGGGGATGCCCAGTTCTCGTCGGGGCCCGCCCACGTGCCGCAGCGCGGGATGGAACGCGGGAGCGAAACAGAAACCGATGCCGAGCTCCTCGACACACCGCCGCACGTCGTCGGGGGTGGTCTCGATGCTGACGCCCAACGCCTCCAGGACATCGGCGGCCCCGGACTTCGACGAGGCGGCCCTGCCGCCGTGTTTGACGACGGGCGTCCCGCTGGCGGCCACCACCAGCGAGGTCATGGTGGAGATGTTGACCGAGCCCTTGCGGTCACCACCCGTGCCCACGATGTCGACGGCACGTACGTCGAGGTCGACGCGGTTGGCGTGGTGGAGCATGGCGCGCGCCATGCCGGAGATCTCGGCGGCCGTCTCGCCCTTCGCCCGCAGCGCCACCGCGAACCCCGCGATCTGGGCGGGGGTGGCTTCGCCGGACATCACCTGGTCCATGGCCCACGCCGTGGCGTCCTCGGACAGATCGACACGCTCGATGAGCTGATTGAGGACGGTTGGCCAGGTGTATTCAGGCATGTTCATCTCCGGCCGCCGACACTCCGAAGTGTTCGGCGGATCGTTCAAGAACTCACTCACGCGGGGGGTGAGTAGTGATTGTCACAGTTCGTGATTCGGACATAGCTGACCGAGCGAAGCCGACCCGACGGCCGAGTCGGCCACTCGGCCTCACTCGGCTCCACCCGGTCGAGGTCTGTCTTCGATGTTCAGCCGTTGACGGCGGGCACGCGCTGGGTCCGCAGTACGTCCGCAACGGTCTCGGCCGCGGTCAGCGGGTCGAGAGGGTGCACCAGGACGGCATCGGCCTGCGACCAGGTGGCGAGCCATCGGTCATCCTTGCGGCGCACAGCTACCACGATAGGCGGACAGCCGGCGAGTTCGTGCTTGAGCTGCCGAGTGAGACCAATACCACCGGTGGGCTGCGCCTCACCGTCGAAGATGGCGAGATCAATCTCACCGGAGTCCATCTCGGTCAACACCTCGGCCACGCCCGCGGCTTCGACATAGGTGACTTTGCCCAGGTCAGCGGCCGGTCGTCGGCCGACTGCGTTGATGATCGAGTCGCGCACCTCGCTCCTGTGGCTGAAAACAAGGACCTTCTTCGCTCGCTCGGTCATCCTCGCGTCCTTTGCGCCTCGACGATGGTGACGAGGTTCATGCTAGCTGGCCTACGCCCCCGATACCCAGCGGGTTCGTCTCCTTTTCGGTAGCGTTTTCCCTTCGTGCACGACCGTCCGTAGGACCCGAGCTGCAGGGCTAGGTCGAGGGGAGACATAATGCGAGCCGTGACAACGGCAGCTCCTTCCATCAGCCAGCGAGTGCACTCGCTCAACCGGCCGAACATGGTCAGCGTCGGCACGATCGTGTGGCTGTCCAGCGAGCTCATGTTCTTCGCTGGGC
>NZ_DAHVQP010000097.1:0-22090 GCF_027317685.1 Saccharomonospora sp. | reverse complement strand
GGGTTACGTCGGCTACGAAGAGGGCGGCCAGCTAACCGAGAAGGTGCGGCGTAAGCCGTTCTCCGTGGTGCTGTTCGATGAGATCGAGAAGGCCCACCAGGAGATTTACAACACCTTGCTGCAGGTGCTGGAGGACGGCCGATTGACCGACGGCCAGGGCCGCACGGTGGACTTCAAGAACACGGTGCTGATCTTCACCTCGAACCTGGGCACGCAGGACATCTCCAAGTCCGTGAGCCTCGGCTTCGCCTCCTCGTCGGACGACATGGGCCGCTACGAGAAGATGAAGCAAAAGGTCCACGAGGAGATGAAGAAGCACTTCCGGCCCGAGTTCCTCAACCGGATCGACGACATCATCGTCTTCCACCAGCTCACGCAGGACCAGATCATCCAGATGGTGGACCTGATGACGTCGCGGGTCGAGGAGCAGCTCAAGGCCAAGGACATGGCTCTGGAGTTGACCGACAAGGCCAAGGCTCTGCTGGCCAAGCGGGGCTTCGACCCGGTGCTCGGCGCTCGGCCGCTGCGCAGGACCATCCAGCGGGAGATCGAGGACCAGCTGTCCGAGAAGATCCTGTTCGGCGAGGTCCAGCCCGGCCAGATCATCATCGTGGACGTCGAGGGCTGGGAGATTGGCGACGAGCGCGACGACCAGGCCAGGTTCACCTTCCGCGGTGAGCCCAAGCCGCTGGACGTCCCCGACGCCCCGCCGGTGAGCATCGCCGCCGCGGGCAGTGAGGAGTCCTCCGGCGAACCGGAGCAGGAGTAAATAGTAAAGAGTGACGAGGCGACGCCCCCGCACACGACGTGCGGGGGCGTCGTCGTGTCTTTGGCAAGCTTGCCTCGTGCGGATAGAGCTGTTCGGCGGTGCAGGGGCGACTACCGGGGTGCCCGGTAGGGCCTAGGCGTCGGACAACAGAGAGTCGAGCGTGGTGAGTGCCTCCAACGCCCCCACGGGCAAGGACACCCCACGGCCGTGCCGTACTTGCGGTTCTCTCGGGTTGATGCGCACCAGCGCACCGTTGGCCGCGCTCGCCAACTCCGCCTGCCTACGCACCGTAGGTACGGCCAGCCCGGCCCCGATCTCCACGACGGCCAGCGACGGATTGGCTCGCCGCCACTCGGTGAACGCGTCGAGCTGGGCCTGGGAACGATCACCGAGCCAGTCCCAATCACCGAACATGAGGATGTTGGGCCGGGCGAGACTTCCACAATGCGGACACGACGGCAGCGGAGGTCGTGCCCGCATGGTCTCGGGGTCCACCTCCACCGTGACGTCCTCGGCCGACCAGATCCCCATACCGCAGTGAGCCAGGCACTGAAGATGATGGATGGAGCCGTGCACCTCCGCCACGTCGTCGAACCCGGCGCGTTGGAACTGGCCGTCGACATTGGACGTGAACACGTGGACCCCGCCGGGTTTGGCCGCGCCCCATTTCCGCAGGATCGCGAACCCCTCGTGCGGTTCCGTATCGCGGTAGAGGTTCAGCCGGTGCCCGTAGAAACCCCACGCCAGTTCGGGGTCCTCGGCGAAATGCTCGGGATCGGCGAGTTCCACGAACCGCAGCCCCAACCTGGCATACGGCGGGTAGGCACGCCAGAAGCCTTCATCACCGCGGAAGTCGGGCAGGCCCGAGTCGACGCCCATTCCCGCGCCCGCACACACCAAAAGCGCATCGGCCGAGGAGATCGACTCGGCCGCGCGCAGGTACTCCTCACGCATCTACGACTTCGGCTTGGAACTCTGCACGACCTCGAACTCCAGCAGGTTCGCGCCGCTGGCCACGGGCTTGCCGCGCTGCCCGGCGTGTGCCTCCTTGGCCGAGCCCTGCGCCCACGCCTGGTAGTGCTCCTCGGACTCCCACTTCGTGTAGACGAAGTAGCGGTCGTCCCCGGCCACGGGCCGTAGCAACTCGAACCCGAGGAAACCGGGCTGGTCGTCCACGGCGTGCAACCTGTCGGCGAAACGTCGCTCCAACTCCGGACCCGCGCCCTCGGGCACGGAAATCGCGTTGATCTTCACTACTGCCATACCGGTTACGGTAGCTGGCACGAGCGGGGGTGCGCTGTTCAACGGCCGTGTGAGTCCGGATGCAGGTACTCCTCGGCGGGCAGCTCGGTGCCGCGGAACCAGGCGTCGAAGAACCCGCCCAACTCCTCACCGGCGATGCGTTCGGTGAACTCCTCGAACTGTTCCCAGCTCGCGTTGCCGTTCGCGTGTTCGGCGGGCCACTCGCGAAGCAGTCGGTCGAACGCCTCGTCGCCGATCCGCAGGCGCAACGCGTGCACGGCGAGCGGTCCCTTGTCGTAGACGGCGTCGAACTCGTTGCCCGCCCCCATGTCGTACAGAGGCCGGGCCCAGAAATCGGCGTGGTCGCGCCACAGCTCGATCTGGTTGCAATAGTCGGCGTCGAGGTCAGTTCCCTCCTTCTCCTCGGACCACAGCCAGGCGGCGTAGCCGGCGAAACACTCGTTGAGACAGATGTCCGCCCAGGATCGGATCGACACCGAGTTTCCGTACCACTGGTGGGCCAGCTCGTGTACGAGCAGGTCGACGGTGGGCTCGGTGGGATAGGTCGGGGTCCCTTGCGTTTCGAGGGCGAAACCGGGGTCGGTGTCGAGATAGATGCCGCCCACGGTGCTCGCGGGGTAGTCACCGAATCGGCTTTCCAGGAAGGCGATCACCTCCTCGGTGCGTTCCGCCTTGTCACGGGCCTCGTCGGCGCCGGGGGCGAAGGCGTTGCGCACTGGTGTGCCGTCGGGAAGCTGCCCCGTTTCCATGGTGAACTTGTCCACCGCGAACACGGTGAGATAGCTGGCGATCGGATCGGACTCGGTCCACGTGGTCGTGGTCCAACCGTCCTTCGTGGTCGGTTCGCCACTCGTGCCGATGGACACGGCGGTCCACCCCTCGGGCACGGAAGCGGTGAGGGTGAAGCTGGCCTTGTCCCGCGGATGTTCGTTGACGGGGAACCAGTACGACGCCGACTCGGGTTCACCCAACACGAAAGCCCCACCCGAGGACGTGTGGTACCAGCCGTTACCGCCGAGCTGTCCCCTGTCGGCGGGGACGGGCTCGCCCTCGTAGCGGACCCGTGTTTCCAGCACATCGCCTTCGCGCACAGGCTCGGACGGCGTGATCACCAGTTCCGTGTCGCCCACACGTTTGAACTCGGCGGGTTCGCCGTCGACCTCCACCGACGACACCGTGAACCCGCGCAGGTCGAGGTTGAACCGCGAAAGGTCCTGTTCGGCCCGCGCGGTGACGGTCGTGTCTCCGGTGAAATGCCCGCTGCGCGGGTCGTATCGCACGGTCACCGCGTAGTTCTCGACGTCGTAGCCGCTGTTGCCCGCTTCGGGGTAGTACTCGTCGCCGATACCGGCGGCCCCGTGGGTGGGGGCGATCCGCTCCTCTGCTTGATCTTGTTGATCCTGCGGGGCGGTGCAGGCGGCTACGATGCAGACGATTCCGCACAGAGTCACCACGCGACTACGACGGCTGAGCATGGAGGGAGCCTAATGCCCGTTCGATCTTCGCTGGCCTCCAGCGTTGTCGACTTCGGCGGGCAGGGACGACCCATCGTGCTGTTGCACGGGCTCATGGGACGAGCGACCACGTGGTGGCGGGTGTCGCGGTGGCTGACTCCCTACGGTCACGTCGTCGGACTCGACGCGCGTGGCCACGGACGATCCCGCCGCCGGGGCTCGTGGCGGACCGAGGAGTTCGCCGACGACGTCGCCGAGCTGATCAGCGACCTCGCCGAAGGACCCGCCGTGGTCATCGGACATTCCATGGGCGGCCTGCACGCATGGGTGGCGGCGGCGAGGAGACCGGATCTGGTGAGGGCCGTCGTGGTGGAGGACATGGCCCCCGACCAACGTGGCAGGACGGTGGACGCCTGGCGCGGCTATTTCGAGTCATGGCCGGTGCCGTTCCGGTCGTTGGCGCAGGTGCGGGAGTTCTTCGGCGACGTCGGCGACTACTTCGTCGAATGCGTGGAGGAACGCGACGACGGCTACCACCTCATGGCCGGTCTGGAGGACCTGTACGCGATCGCCTCCGAATGGGGGCAGCGCGAGTACTGGTCCTATGTAGAGCGAGTGCGGTGCCCGATGCTGGTGATCGAGGGCGAACACACGGCCATGCCGTCGGGACAACAAGCCGAACTGGCCGAACGCGCACCGAACGCCCGGCACCTGGTGGTGCCGGGCGCGAGGCATGTCGTGCACGACGATGAGCCCGAGACCTTCCGAGGGGCAGTGGAAGCTTTTCTGTCCGGACTCCCGTCGAACGGCGCGGTGTAGTTGTGAGCATGTGCGCGGGATCGCGGGCGGTCGTGCGTCTTCACACGTGGTCGGGCCATTCCCCCACAAAGGCCCGACCACGCTCCACCGGAGAGTCCGTCTCCGGCCGCTTCGCCGGGACCTCGCCGCCGCGCTGTTCCCGGCCTCGACGGTTGCTCACCGCGCTTCCACGGTGACGTCTAAAGAGCTCTCTTTCTTCAGTTAATGCCATTAACTTGTTGAATGGATCATAGCAAACCGTCGCGCGGGTGTCACCGGGTTCGCGTATGCTGTGGAGGACGGAGGTGCGGTGGCGAATCGGCGAGAACGACTACGTGTGGCACTGGACCGCGACCTGCGTCGAACGGCCCGACGGCTTCTGGTGTCGGGCGGCATCGATGCGGTGACACTTGCGGCCATCGCTCGGGAGATCGGCATCACCTCTCCCGCCATCTACCGCTACTACAAAAGCCGCGACGATCTCGTCTACACATTGGCCAAGGACGTGATCGACGAGCTCGTCGGTGAACTCGGAGCCGCCGCGGCGCGGCACCCCGAGTACCCGGCCCGGCAGATCACCGCCATGATCCGCGCTTTCACCGCCTGGGCCGCGAGGAACCGCGCGGAGTACGGATTCGTCTTCGGCGTCCCGCCGCCCCCGGTCGGGCACGTGTACCGCGAGATCGCCAAAACCTGGACGGTCGAGGTCGGTGGGACCTTCGGCAAGTCGTACCTTCAGCTGTGGCGGCAACGGCCGTTCGACGTGCCCGCGGACGATGACCTGGAGCCCGCGCTGCAAAAGCAGCTGGACAACTACCGCGTTCTCGTCGGCCTGGAGCCGATGCCGCTCGGCGCGATCCTCGTGTTCATCGAATGCTGGTCGCGCATGTACGCCTCGATGTCCTTCGACGTCTCCGGCCTCATGAGCGCCACGTTCACCGACATGAGTCCCATGCACGAACGCATGTGTCGGGGAATCTGCGAACTGCTCGGCATCGAGTACGAACCGCCCGCGATGTCGTGAACCCGACGGCTGGCTCAGGATCACGGGACACCGAACTGGGGCAGATTGTTGTCCTCTCCGAAGTCCACACGCCACCGACCCATCTCGTTCTCCATGCGAATCTCGAAAGAGTTCTCGGGAAGCGGGATGCCGATCTCGGCGACGGCGCGGATCCGCGAATCCATATCCACTGACAGGACCTCAAGTCGTTCGAATTGCTGTTCCCACTCGGGTGGAATTCGTTCCATGAGGACATCGAAGTTTTCCGAACACGAACGCCCTGTGTAGGCTTCGATCTCTATCACCTTTTCGCTCAGCAGGAGGTCGCAGAACAGCTCCGAATCGCCCGAGGAGAACGCATCGATGACGGCTTTGGCCGTCTCCCTGACACCTTCCTCGCCGGGTGCGTCGCCGATCGAGTTGGCGTCAACGCCTCCGGTGCTCACGGCGATGACCGAACCGGTGCCACCCAACAGCACGATCGCGGCGATGATGCTCACGCCGCCGAACGAGATCTTCGTCTGACGCCGTGATTGGTCGATGTTGCCGGTGCCTGTGACGGCCGAGTTCTTCATGGTCGCGCCGGACGCGGTGACGTTGACCTGCTCGACGGTGGACCCTGAAACACCGCCCGGCGTGTGCCACACGCTTTGTACGGCTCGGCCGAGTGCCGCTGCGAAGGCCTGGTCGTGCTGGGCTTCCGTGGCCAGTACTTGTTTCGCGTCGTGAGCGGCCTGGTCGTTTCCGGGATCGGCCTCCAGTGCACCGAGAATCTGTTGACCGACGGGTGTGCGGCGCAGTCGAGTCGCGACGAGGTTGTACAGCGCCTCGGCGGCGGAATCCTGTGTTCGCTGTACCAGGCCGGAAGCCACCTGGGTCAGATATCCGCACAGGTAGGAGACAGCCTGTCCGGCGAGTGTCAAGGGGTCCATTGTTTCCTCCCCAGATGGACGAGCCGACGACCGGGTCCGTCGGTGTTCCGCCGCGCCTCGAAAAAGACAGTTACGGTGTTAATAGGATTAACTCAGGGTGTGATGGTAGCAACATCACATGCTGGTGTCACTACCCGGAGTGATCTGAGTGAGAACGCAAGGTGAACGGGCGTGGCGCTGAGTCGCCCGTGTCGGCCGTGTCGGCTGGGCCGGGCGACGGGTGGCCGGGCGGGAATCTGTTCGCGATTTTTCGGCTGCTCATGCCGAGGGACCGGCCCTCGTCACGCGCTGACAGTGTCGCCAGTGCCGCCGGTGCCGACAGTCGTGCGCGGGGCGGGTCGGCTGAGATTTCGCCACTGTTCGGTGGTCGACCGAACCGTATCCGAGCGTCGGCCGGAAGAGAGTGCCGTCGGCGCCACGGCTGACCACGTGGCCTAGGACGACATTTAGCCCGCTAAACGTTGTCGGTGGGGTGCGGCTGACGCCTCGGGGACCGCGTTTAGCGGGCTAAATGCGGTCCCCCGGTGCCGGAACGCCCTCAGCGCGGGGCCAACAGTTCCCATATGTCGCGGCCGAGGTAGCCGCGTTCTTCGGCGTGGGAGCAGGCCTGGCAAGTGGGCTGGGCGGCTCCGTTGTCGGCGGCGAACGCCGCCACCGCGTCCCGCGTGGTGTCGCCGAACACGCCGTCGGTGGGCACGTCGTAACCGTGTGCCCGCAGTCGCTGCTGTGCCGTGAGCACCTTCTCGCCCGTGTCGCCGGGCCGCAGCAGCGGTGTCGGCGCGGGCTCACGGAAGGACACGCCGAGCCGGTCGGCGACGTCCTGCCGCAGTTCCGGCAGTCGCGCGTACAACACGTCGCCGGGGCAGGCGGTGGAGTTGAAGTCGCGGTGCCCGCGAATCAGCTCGGGGCTGATGTTGTACTGCGACGCCATGTAGGCCACGAGCGAGACAAGCGAGTCCCACAGTGCCTGTGGAACGTCGACTTCCATGTAGAGGCCCTCGTTCTCGATGCCGATGACCTCGCTGTTGTGGTTGGCGACGTTGGCGCCCATGACGTGCTGGACGCCTCCCGTCAGTGCTTCGAGGCTGCGGTGTCTGCCTTCGGTGATGTAGCCGCCTCGGCTGATCGTGAACTGTTGGCCCGTGTCGATCCACCCGTTCGAGTCCATGTGGAAGTTCTGGATGCTGCGGGAGATCGCGAACGCGCGTTCGAGCGAGTAGTCGTCGGTGTTACCCGGCTCCACGGTGTGGTGTACGACGATGTATGTGGGCGGGTGGTCGAGCATGGTGATGGGCCCGCTCGGTGGCCGGGCTTGCCAGTTGCCCGTGTCGTAGATGTGTGGGATCTCCACCTGGCGTCTGCCGGTGGCGGCGGCCTGTGCGGGCACTGCCAGGGCGGCGCCCACGGCTGTGGCGGCGAGGCCTGAGCGGAGTAGTAACGTGCGGCGGTCGATGGAGCGTTTCCCGGGCATGGTGATCTCTCCCTCGCAACGGCGTGGTGAGGATCTTGCCAACTACTCCGAGTTGTTTGTCAATGCTCGCCAGGTAGTGCGAAGCGACCGTCAGCCGTTTGTTCCACGAGTCCGTCGGTGAGCAACGAGGCCAGGCACGCGTCGCGTTGACCGGCCTTCGGCCATGCGAGGTCGAGCTGTGCCTTCTCCACCGGGCCGGTGGTTCCGCGGAGCACGTCGAGCAGCAGGCCGCGCACGTGGCGGTCGGTGCCGCTGTAGCGTTGAGTCGGCTTGGCCGGTCCCGTATACGCAGGTCGGCCTGCCTTTTGCCACGCGCAGTCGGCGAGCAGCGGGCAGTCCTCGCACTGTGGTTTGCGGGCGGTGCAGACGAGCGCGCCGAGTTCCATCAATGCCGCCGAGAACCGGGCGGCACGGGTTTCGTCGAGGCCGTCGGGCAGCAATGCCTCGGCGTCGTCGAGGTCCCGTTTCGTCGCTGGGGGACCGGCGTCACCGGCTCCGTGGACGGCCCTGGCGATCACCCTACGAACGTTGGTGTCCACCACCGGCGCGCGCTTGCCGTAGGCGAAGGCGACGACCGCTCGTGCCGTGTACGCGCCGATGCCGGGAAGCCTCAGCAGCGTGTCGATGTCGGCGGGAACCTCGCCCGCGTGTTCGTCGGCGATGGTGTTCGCGGCCGCGTGCAGCCGCAGTGCGCGGCGCGGGTAGCCGAGTTTGCCCCACGCTCGCAGTACCTCGCCCTGCGGGGCCGCGGCGAGGTCCGCCGGTTTCGGCCAGCGCTCCATCCACTGCTGCCACACCGGCAACACTCTGGCCACGGGTGTCTGTTGCAGCATGATCTCGCTGACGAGCACACCCCACGGGGTGCAGTCGGGGCGGCGCCACGGCAGGTCCCGCGCGTTGGCGTCGAACCAGTCGAGCAGTGTCTGGGGGTCGATGGGCATCCCCGGAAGACTAACCCGATCGGGGACGAGCGGATCAGACGACTTCGCGGAGCACCCCGGTGTGCACTTCGTAGACGAATCCGCGCACGAGGTCGGTGTGCAGCAGGTACGGATTGCGCTTGACCCGTTGGATCGACTGTCGGACGTTGGCGTCGACGTCGCGGAACGCCTCGACGGCCCACGGCGGGCGCATGCCGCTGGCCTCCTCCAGTTCGTCTTTGAAGCTGTCCTCGGTCACCGTGTTCAACCCGCAGTCGGTGTGCTGCACGATCAGGATCTCCCGCGTGCCGAGCTTGCGCTGACTCAAGGCGAGCGAACGGATCGCGTCGTCGGTGACGATGCCGCCCGCGTTGCGCAGCACGTGTGACTCACCCTGCAGCAACCCGAAGATCTCGAACACCCGGATCCGCGCGTCCATGCAGGTCAGGATGGCCACGCGAAGTGAAGGCCGCGGTGAGGAACGGTCACCCCGTACGACGTTGCCGAGTTCTCTGTTGCGTTCGAGTAGCAGGTCGATCGCGGTCATGGGGTCTTACTCCTGCCCGGGTCAGTGCATAGTCCTGCCGGTCGCTGACCTTCCGGTCAGGGGCCGAACCATTGTTCTTCAGCAGTGCGTGGTGGCGCCGATGTGGTGCCGATCCGCAGTTCGGTGGGCAGGGTGATCATTTTTGGTTCGATCCGGTCGTTGGCTTCCAGTAGGAGCTTGCCCGCGACTTTGCCCTTCTCCAGCACGGGTTGGTGCACGGTTGTGAGTCCTGCTCGGGAGGATTCGGCGATGCCGTCGAAGCCGGTGATCGTCAGGTCGGCGGGGACCCGCAACCCTCGTCGGCCGGCCTCGGCGAGTGCGCCGAGAGCGAGGATGTCCGAGGTACAGATCAGTGCGGTGACGCGGGGGTGGGCGTCGAGCAGCTGCCTCGCCGCTGTGGCGCCGTCGTCGACGGTGTGGTCGAAGCGCTCGACCACGGGGACGGTGTTCCAGTCGACTCCCGCGGCTTCGAACGTCTTCGCGAGCGCGGCCAGGCGTGCGCGCTGGACGTGGTAGCGCGCACGCTGTTGGCGTTCCAGGGACACGAAACCGTCGTTGCGGTCGCGTGCCAGCCGCATGCACAACACGCCGATCTGGCGGTGTCCGAGGCCCACGACGTGATTGGCCACTCGCACGATGGCGTCCTCGTCGTCGGGGGCGACGCGGTCGACGTTTTCGAGTTGAGGCTGGTCGATGACGACGGTGGGTACCGGGCGGGACAGGACGGCCTCGAGGTGAGGGTCGTCGTCGGGTACCGAGTACACGACGAACCCGTCGACGCCCGCGCGGTGTACGGCGGCGACCTCCTCCCGGCCGGGGCTGGCCGGCACGAGATGCAGGCCGACGCCGGCGTTCTCGCACGCGAGCGCGAGACCTTCGAGCACACCCACAGCGGCGGGGTCACGGAAGGCGTAGGACAGGTTCTCGGTGAGCAGCAGGCCCACGGCCCCGGCCTTGCGGGTGCGCAACGACCTGGCCACGGGGTCGGGGCCGGGATACCCGAGTCGGCGGGCTGTCTCCAGGACGCGTCGGCGCAGCTCCGGCGACAGTTGGTCCGGCCGGTTGTACGCATTGGACACAGTGGTCCTGGACACGCCCAGTTCGGCGGCCAGTGAAGCGAGTGTTGCTTGCCGCCTGGTTCGCATCGGCCGGTTCATGAACAAACCGTAACGGTTCAGAAGCCACAGCAGAAGCAGTGGACAACGTGCGTCACATGGTTGCTTTGAGTAGCAGGGTAATTCACTCGACCGGTGGGCGAACCGGGGGTCGGTGTTGTATAGTGATATCGAAAATCATTTCCAATAGGCCGGGATGGGGTCTTCGATGCAAGCCGTCCGCCGTCGTCGTCTGTTCGCTGGTATTTCACTGTCGGCCGCACTGGTCGTGGGCGCGGTCGCCTGCGGTGGTGAAGGCAGTGAAGACGGCTTCGACGGCACGGACGATCGGGTGCCGGTCGCCACGTCCACCAATGTGTGGGCCGATGTCGTCGAGGCCGTCGGGGGCGACCACGTCGAGGTGTCCTCCATCATCGAGGACTCCACCGACCCTCACTCCTATCAGGCCGCGGCGGCCGATGCTGCGACCGTGAACGCCGCTCGACTGCTCGTCTACAACGGCGGCGGGTACGACGACTTCTTCGTCCAGCTCGCCGAGAGCTCCGATGCGCCCGCCGTCGTGGCCGTCGACCAAGCCGACCACGGCGACCACGGCGACCACGGTGAGCACCGCGACCACGGCGAACACGGTGAACACAGTGGTGAGCACGGCGGTGATTCCCACGCGCACGGCAACGAACACGTGTGGTACGACCTGCGGGTGATGAGTGCCGTCGCCGACAGTGTGGCGGCCGAGCTCAGCGACCTGCTGCCGGAGCGAAGCGACACGTTCGAAAGGAACGCCGCCGACTTCGCCGAGCGCATCGACGAACTCGGGCAGGGCGTCGAGCGGATCGCCCAGGAACACGCGGGTGCCGCGGTCGTCGCGACCGAGCCGATCGCCCACTACCTGTTCGTCTCCGCTGGGCTGGAGGACATCACACCGCACGAGTTCACCGCGGCCGTCGAGAACGAGACCGATGTGCCCGCCACCGCCCAACAGCGGATGCTGGAGCTCGTGTCGGACGAGGCCGATGTGGTGGTGCGCAACGTACAGACGGCCACTCCCGCCACGGAGAACGTCGTCGGTGCGGCCCAAAAGGCGGGTACACCGGTCGTCGACGTCACCGAGACGTTGCCTGAGGGGCAGAGCGACTACATTTCCTGGATGGGCGGCCAGATCGACGCGCTCGCGAAGGCCTTGGACAAGTGAGCGGGATTGACCGAGTGGACATGACGACAGCAGGCGGTGCCGCCGTCGAGATCAAGGCAGCGGCGCTGCGGTTCGGTGAACGGACGCTGTGGTCGGGGCTTGATCTCGCCGTCGCGCCCGGCGAGTTCCTGGCGGTACTCGGCCCGAACGGTTCGGGCAAGACCAGTCTGTTGCGGGTGCTGTTGGGACAGCAGCCGTTGAGCGCGGGCACGGTCACCGTGGCGGGACGCCCACCCGGTCGAGGCAGTGAACGCGTCGGTTACGTGCCGCAGCAGCGGGCCGTGGACGACGGCCTGACGCTGAGGGGAAGGGATCTCGTCGGGCTCGGCCTCGACGGACACAGGTGGGGATTCGGGCTGCGGGGTCTGCGCCAGCGGCGCGCTCGCATCGACGCGGCCATCGAAGCCGTCGGCGCCCAGCGGTACGCGGACTCACCGGTGGGCAAGCTCTCCGGTGGTGAACAACAGCGGCTCCGGGTGGCACAGGCACTCATTGGTGAGCCCGACGTGTTGTTGTGCGACGAACCGTTGGCCTCTCTCGACCTCACCCATCAGCGCGTGGTGGCCGACCTCATCGACGAGCGCAGACGTACGGCTGACACGGCGGTCCTGTTCGTCACCCACGAGATCAATCCGATCCTGCCCTACGTCGATCGGGTGCTCTATCTCGTCGACGGTCAGTTCCGTGTCGGTACACCCGACGAGGTGATGACCTCGCAGACACTGTCCGAGTTGTACCGCTCGCGGGTCGAGGTCGTCAGGATCGGCGGGCAGATCCACGTCGCGGGCACGCAGAGCGCGCTCTGCGAGGACGAAATGCACCACTCCTAAAAGCCCGTCGTTCGAATCCGTCCCCCGCGCACATTCACCCGACTCGAAGGCTTTCGCATGGAGCAATTGTTCGACTTCGACCTGACACTGGAGCTGCTCGGTTTCGACTTCGTGCAGACGGCCCTGCTCGCTGCGGCCGTGCTCGGGCTCGTGGCGGGCATCCTGGGGCCGCTCATCGTCATGCGCCGAATGTCGTTCGCCGTGCACGGCACGGCCGAGCTGGCGTTCACCGGCGCCGCCGCCGCGCTGTTGCTGGGCATCGGGGTGAGCTACGGGGCGCTGGCGGGTGCGGTGATCGCCGCGCTGCTGCTCGGGCTGCTCGGGGGACGTGAGTCGGACCGCGACTCGGTGATCGGCGTGATCCTCGCCTTCGGACTCGGTCTCGGAGTGCTGTTGCTGTGGTACTACCCGGGTCGAGCGTCCAACAAATTCGGCATCCTGGTGGGCCAGATCGTGGCCATCGAGCCCACCGACCTCACCACGTTGTTGATCGCGGCGGGCATCGTGCTCGTGGTGTCGGCGATCATCTACCGACCGTTGTTGTTCTTCAGCGTGGACCCCGCCGTCGCGTCGGCGCGCGGCGTTCCGGGGAGGTTGTTGGCGCCGCTGTTCGCGGTGCTCATTGGGATCGCCACCGCACTCGGGGTGCAGATCGTGGGCGCGCTGCTGGTGGTGGCGTTGATGGTGACGCCCGCCGCTGCCGCCGCCCGCGTGACCGCGAGTCCGCTTCGCGCGACCGTCCTGGCCGTGATCTTCGCCGAGTTGGCCGCACTCGGAGGCATCGTGTTGTCGCTCGCTCCGGGAGCGCCCGTCAGCTTCTTCGTCACCGCTATCTCGTTCACGATCTACCTCGTGTGCCGGGTCGTGGAGTGGGCGCGCAACAGAGCGGCCGGAGTCAATGCCGGCGACAGCGCCGACAGCGAGGCACGGCGCGAGCCGGTCAGCGCGGCGTGATCGGCCGCGATCAACCGCGATCAATGCAGCATCAGCAGGACCTGTAGTTCGCCCACGATGAAACCGATGGCCCCGCCGACGGCGATGAGTTTCCATTCGTCCTGCCGGAACGCGGGGCGCAGCAAGCCCTCGTATTCGAGGGACGTCATGCGCATCATGCGTTGCTCCACGATGTTGGTCACGTCCATCGCCCTGGCGAGGTAGTCCTCCGCGTGGCGGAGGATGTCGGGCAGGCGTTCGATGACCTTGGTGGCCGCCGCGTCCTTGATCTCGTCGAGGCGTTGTCGCCCGAGGGCGGCGGGGACGAACGGGCCCGCGGCCTGTGACTGTTCGTCGATGGCCTCGGCGACGAGCTTTCGCACCATCGCCACCAGGTGGTCGGACCTGGGGCCGTCGAAGATGCCCTGCATCAGGTTCCGCACCGTCAACAACTCGCCGGCGATCATGTCGCCGTACTGGTGGGCGACTTCGGCGCGCCTGCGTTGGAACAGGCCCTGCAACACGAATCCGCCCGGCAATCGGATCGGATCCCGCGGAACAAAGATCAACTTGATGGCGAGCCAGTCGGTGAACAATCCGATGGCGGCACCGAAGATCGGCATGACGAGCGGATTTTTCGTCAACGCCCACACGATCGACTGAACAATGCCGAGAGTGAACCCGAAATAAATACCCGAACGAGCGATGAACGCCATTTCGGGACGGGAGGTCTCTCTGATCAACTTCACGAGTAGCGCCTTGTTGTGAGTGAGGCGCTGCATACTCAGGTGTTTGATGTCGAGGATGTCGTCGATGTTGTTCCGCAACTCCTCCATCACCTGATGGAACAGGCGTGGTGAGGCAGCTTGGATGTGCTTCACCACCAGGTCCTGCGCCATCGGTGGGAGCCGCTGCCACAGCCTCGGATGATGTTCGGACAACACCTCTCTGGCGATGTCGTCGACGGCCTTCAGCAGCGGTTGCTCGATCTCGCGCAGGAGCCGGTCCGGGTCGATCCTGGCGAAGACGTCGGAGACGTCCAGCACGTTGCGGGTGAGCAGGTCCGTCGCGGTGGCGGCCATCCTGCCACCGTGCCGGGGCACCACGCCCTGCCAGCCGAGGAAGGTTCCCTTGATGCCAATGAACTCCATCGGCCGGAACATCATCTCGATGGCGACCCGTTTGGTGACGTAACCGATGAGGGCGGCCACCACGGGAATTGCGGTGTAGAGGGGCCAGTTCGCGGCGAGGTCGGCGAGAACTGCCTCCACTGCGACCTCCTAGCCGATGTCGGCACACGGATTTCTCGCGGAACCTTTCAGCGCTGCTGTCCGATACTTCGCCGGAAAGGGGCAAGCGAGAGATGGGATCGGCGACCCGGACTCATTATGGTGGCCGAATGGCTGAAGCGCAGGCATCCCCTACACAGGTGACGAATCCGCAGTTCGCGACTGCCTTTCGCGGCTACGAGCAGGTGCAAGTGGACGAGCACGTCAAAAAGCTCACCGCAGAGCTGGCCAGTGCTACGCGGCACCGCGATGAGGCCACGGCGTCGGTCGCCGAGCTGACGAAGGCACTGAGTTACGCGCAGAAGGAACTCGCCGACACCAAGACCGCGCTGGCGCGCATGGTGGAGGATCCGGCAGGGCCCGCCGCCATGACCGAGCGGGTCAAAACCATGATGCAGCTCGCCGAGGAGGAGATCGCCGAGCTGAAGGCGAAGGCCGAGAGGGAGGCGGCCGACATGCGCGACGCCGCCGATGCCTACGCCGAGAAGACCAGGGCCAAGGCTCAGGCCGAGGCCGAGAAACTCGCGGCCGACGCCGCGAAGGAACGGGACCGCCTCGACGAGGAAGCGCGGCAGCGGCGTGAGAATCAGCGCGAGGCCGTCGAGAAGGAGCTCGCCGCGCAACGCGAGAGGACGGAGAACGAGACCGCGGAGCTGCAGCGGGTCACCAAGAAGAAGACCGACGCCATGATCGCCGAGGCCGAGAGCAGGTTCGCCGAAGCCAGGACACTGCGCAAGGAGGCCTACGAGTTCCGGGCCGCGGTGTTCGACGGACTCACCGCCAGTCAGTCGGTATTGCAGCAGGCCATCGAACGTTTGGGGGTCGATCCGACTCCGGCGCAGCTTGAGGAGCAGGACCGCCGCAGTGCCGCGCAAGCCTCCGCCGGCAGCGGCTCGACCGAGGGGGAGAAGCAGCCGGCGTGACCGGCGCCGATATTCGGTTGCCCCGCTGACCACTGTCGACGACAGCGGTCGACCGCGCGTACCGCGCTTGTGCCGGGAGTCAGCAGAGTCGGGGGAATCGGTTTCGCGGTCGCTCGACACTCTGATCGTCGACCACGCCCATTCCTCCGGCTCCGCACTCGACGAGTGGACCGCGGAGGAACTCGACACGACGTGGTCGGTCAATGTGCGTGTCACGTCGTTGCTCGTGCGGGCTTTCGCGGAGCAGTACCGAAGGGGTGGTTCGTTCCCCTCGGGTTGGCACTGGAACACACCGGCGGAGGCGGCGGCGGTGGTGTCGTTACTGCTCGGCGAGGATGCCTCGACCATCACCGGGAACGTCGTGGACGCCGAGGCCGGTTTCCGTCGTTGGTCGTTGTAACCGACGCGGGCGACACCGGGCGGCGACAGTGCTGGTGACGGTGCTTACGACACTGGCGTCGAGCTGCCGAAACGGTGGACACGGTGCACCATCGACGAGTGGACTCCAACGCCGCAGCAGGAAAGCCGCAGGTCGTCGATTTCCAGGTGTACGGCCTGGACGAGAAGTTCCACGGTCCTCGTTGGGTGGACTTCTTCGAAGGTCTACCGGGCACACCGCCGTGGGCGTTGTGGCTCGGCCACCGGGAACTGGACGCCGACGGTGGCGTGCGGGTGGGCACTTTGCCGAGGCAACGGTACGAGTCGGTGATGTGCCCGAACGGTAAGGACCCGTTGGCAGAAGTGGCGTTCAGCGGAGCGTTCGGAGTGGTCAACGTGACCCTGCCGGACAGCTCGGTGCCGAGGCCCGATGGGCTCATCCCCGCGCTCGTGGAACACGCCGAACAGCAGTCTCGCCGCTACTCCGATTGGCCCGTCGTCTGGTGGAGCATCGAGGGCGCGGAGGTGCGGGCGCGGGTGTGGCGCTTCGCCGGCGGGTGGGCCGCGTTCTCCACGGCGCTGGACGATGTCTACCTCGTCGCGGTGGGCACCGGGATGGAGCCGCAGAACCTGTCGTTCGAACCGGTGACCGATGGTTTCGTCTACGGAACCGACCTTTCGGCACCGCTCGATCTGGCTGAGCTCGGGAGGCAGAAGAGCGTCAGGCCCGAGGCGTGGCTGCTACCACCTCGACGTGACGGTTTCCACCCCGACCAACTGGCGTTCGTCCCGGACGAGTCGGAGGAACCGGACGAGGCAGGAGAACCGGAGGAGTCGGGGGCCTGAAGTGTTGCTCCGACCGGGCGACACCCTTGTTCTACGCGGTAGCGCCACTATCCTGAGTCGCGCTGGTGGTTCGCCCCGTCCGCCAGGCGGGGCGTCGTAAGAGGGAACCCGGTGGGAATCCGGGACTGCCCCGCAGCGGTGAGCGGGAACGAACGCCGTGACCGGTCAGATCGACCGGTGACACTCGCACTGGGCTTTACGGCCTGGGAAGCGACGGCCAGTAGGAATCCGGTACGCGCCGGACCTGCCCGCGAGTCCGAAGACCTGCCATCGGTGCGTACACCGCCGGTGTGCGCGACCTTCCGGATGTTCGAGGGAACTCCGGCGGACGGGAGAGGACGACGTGGCACGGTCATCGTCGTGCTGTTCGCCTGCGGGTTCCTTCGGCAGTTCTTCCGGTGACGCCGTCGAGCTCGCGAGGAGAGAGCCTTGGCCACCACGATCGGATCGACCGTACTCGGCTATCCCAGGATCGGACCGAACCGGGAACTCAAGCGCGCCCTGGAACGCTATTGGGCGTCGCGTGGCAGCGAAGCGGAGTTGAGGGAGACCGCCCGTTCCCTTCGCGCGGACACGTGGCGCACCCTGCGGGAGGCGGGACTGGACTCGGTTCCCGATTCGTTCTCCTTCTACGATCACGTGTTGGATACGGCCGTGACGTTCGGTGCCGTTCCGCAGCGTTACGCCGACCTCGGCCTGAACCCACTCGACACCTACTTCGCGATGGCGCGTGGCACCGATTCCGTGCCGCCACTGGAGATGACGAAGTGGTTCGACACCAACTACCACTATCTGGTGCCCGAGATCGGCCCGGACACTCGGTTCTCGGTGGCCGACCGTGCCGTGGTGGAGCGGTTCCACGAGGCCTTGGAACTGGGTGTGCGTACCCGGCCTGTGCTGGTCGGCCCGGTGACACTGCTGTTACTGTCCAAACCGGATCCGGATGCTCCCGAGGGATTCTCTCCTTTGGACAGCGTGGACAAACTGGTTCTGGCTTATGCCGAATTGTTGCGTGAACTGCGTCGTGCGGGCGTGGACTGGGTGCAGCTCGATGAACCCGCCTTCGCCGCTGACCGCACGCGACGCGAACTCGACGCGTTGCGCGACACTTACCACGCGTTGGGTTCGATCGGCGACCGGCCGAAGCTCTTCGTGCCCGGCTACTTCGGGGATCTCGGCGATGCGTTGGGGATCCTGGCCTCGGCGCCCATCGAGGCCGTCGGGGTCGACTTCGTGGCTGGAGACTCGCGAGTGGACGATCTTTCGGCGTTGACCGGCTTGCGGGACAAGACATTGGTGGCCGGTCTCGTCGACGGGCGCAATGTGTGGCGCACCGATCTCGACCGGGCTTTGACCACGGCCGCCACGCTGCTCGGTATGGCAGGCGACGTCGCCGTTGGCACGTCCTGTTCGTTGCTGCACGTGCCGTACGACGTGGCCGTCGAGACTCACCTGGATGCGCAGGTGAGGACGTGGTTGTCCTTCGCTCGCCAGAAGGTCGACGAGGTCGTTGTGCTCGGCCGTGCGCTGCGCGAGGGACGCGACGAGTTGGAAGGAGAACTCGTCGCCGCACGCCGAGCCGTCGCCGACCGCAACGGCGCCGACCGGGTGCGGGATGAGAGCGTCCGGCGACGGCTGGCCGAGCTGCGCCCGCAGGATGCGCGTCGCGCCGACTACGCCGTCCGGCAGCACGAACAACAGGAGCAACTGCGACTTCCCGCGCTGCCGACGACGACCATCGGTTCGTTCCCGCAGACCACGGAGGTGCGCAAAACCCGTGCGGCACTGCGTGCCGGCGAGATCGAACACTCCGAGTACGTCGGCAGGATGCGTGGTGAGATCGAACGTGTCGTCCGGTTGCAGGAGGAACTGGGGCTGGATGTGCTCGTGCACGGCGAACCCGAACGCAACGACATGGTGCAGTACTTCGCCGAGCATCTGGCCGGTTTCGTCAGCACCGAGCACGGTTGGGTGCAGTCGTACGGGTCTCGATGTGTGCGGCCACCGATCCTGTTCGGCGACGTGTCGCGGCCCGAGCCCATCAGCGTCGAATGGTCCGCCTACGCGCAGAGCCTCACCGACCGGCCGGTGAAGGGCATGTTGACCGGCCCGGTCACCATTCTGGCGTGGTCGTTCGTCCGTGACGACCAGCCGCTCGCCGACACAGCCAGGCAGGTGGCTTTGGCCCTTCGAGACGAGGTGCGCGACTTGGAGGCCGCCGGGTTGCGGATCATCCAGGTCGACGAGCCGGCGTTGCGGGAGCTACTGCCGCTGCGCGCATGGCAGCACAAGGAGTACCTGGACTGGGCGCCCGAGGCGTTCCGGTTGGCCACCTCGGGGGTGCGGGAAAGCACCCAGGTGCACACGCACCTGTGCTACTCGGAGTTCGGCGACGTCATCGATGCGATCGTGGCGTTGGACGCCGATGTCACCAGCATCGAGGCCGCCCGGTCTCGAATGGAGGTGCTTGCCGATCTCGACACCGTGGGGTTCGCGCGCGGCATCGGGCCAGGCGTGTACGACATCCATTCCCCTCGAGTGCCGGACGAGGACGAGATCGTGGCGTTGCTGCGGGCCGCGCTGGACGCGGTTCCGGCGCGGCGACTATGGGCCAATCCCGATTGTGGTTTGAAGACCCGAGGCTACGGTGAGGTGGAGCCGGCGTTGCGGAACCTCGTGAACGCCGCTGCGCGGGTCCGGAACACGTTGAGGTGACAGGCGAATCCGCGCCGCCGTCCCTCGGTTCGGGGCGGCGACGCGGGTCGAGGTCGGTGACCCGGCACAGGATCAACCCGTCCGGGCGCACCACGAACACCTCGCCGGTGCGGGCACCCAGGACCTGGGCGATCGTGCGGTCCGAGTCCTCGACGACGGTGAGGTCGCTGCCCGACCGGATGGTCGATCCGGGCGAGGCCACCACCACGGCGCGGACCTGCTCGGTGGGCAGTGCTTCGGCGAGCTGTTCGGCACTGGCCACCACGATGTCCGCGGCGGAGGGTTCGAGCTCGAACCTGAGGAACGCGAATCCGGTGCCCCGCACCGTGTTCAGCGACGATTCCTCGACACCGGCGGCGGTCCTCACGGACACCTTGCGGTCCTCCAGCGGGTCGCCCGGCAGGGCGCCCGTGATGTCCGGATCCACCGGCCATGTCAGGGGCGACGCGTGTGCGTGCGTGGCGCTCGACTGGCGCGGGTTCACCAGGTGGGAGAACTCGGAACACTCGGTGGACAACGCGAGCACCGCGTCGCGAGTGGCGCGGAATCCGTGACCGCCCGGCGACATGACCAAAGTGGACTTACTTGCGTTGTCCACATTCTGTTGCCACGCAGCGTGTCGTTCGGCGGAGTAGATGTTCAACAACGATTCGGCACCGTGGCCGCCCACGACCGCCGCGAGCTGACGGAGGGTGTAGGCCGGCATTGGGTCGATGCGCGCCATACCCAGAAGGTAATCCAGTCTCCCGGCGTGGGGGTGTTGCGACGTGTCCTCGTGACCGGTCGGGTGTGACCTACTGTTCGTACCGGTGTGACCGAGTGATCGGTTGCTGCGGGTCCAGTCGAGTTCACCGTCGTTGATGGCCTGCAGTGCGCGGTCCAGCCACTCGATTTCCGCGCGCCGCATGATGATGCCGTAGTCGTCTTCGATCAGCAGGATTCGCGACAGGTGACGTCGCGTCGGCGCAACCCGGTGCGTAGCCGGACGGGCTCCCACCCGATCGGCGGCGTCGGAACCGGTAGGGCCGGGCAGACTGCTTTCTGTATTTACCCGTGCACGTACGGCTACCCTGGTGGGTGCGACTCCGCGAATGAGGTGGGCTGATGGAGACGTTCGGGCAGCGGTTGCGTCGCCTGCGGGTGGAGGCGGGTTTGTCGCAGTCGCGGCTTGCCGGACTCCCCGATGACCAGCAGAACGCGGAATGGACCGTGGAATATCGCGAGGCGCTGGCCGAAGCCCGCGCGTTGGTGTAGCCGCGACTATGCGTCTTCCCATACGCATGGCGTAACCACTCCACAGAGGACGGTCGTGTCTCGATTCTGTACGTCATGAGTTGGATCAGTGGGTCGTGCCGTGTACCGAGTCCCGGCTATCGGTCCGGGCCGAAAGGACTCGTAGAGCGTGATGACGAGGTCGAAGACCGGTTCGAGAAGGGAGCCCCGGGTGGTTCCGAGGCCGACGTCGAGGGCGGCGAGCGGTGATCGCGCGGGACCGCGAATTGCTCGCGCGCCTGCGTCGGGTGAACGTCGGTATCGGCGAAGTCGCGCTCGCGCTCATGGCCGCACAAGACGCTGGTGAACTTCCCGCCGATGGTCTACGCGAAGTCGGACGGGCACTGCGTTCCCTCGGCAGCGATATGATCGCCCGAGCCGATGAGGTCGGCCGGTTTCCGGTGGTCGAGGTGGGCACCGATGTATGACCTGTCCGCTGCTGTGCTCGACTGTCCGACTGTGGCCGACGAGGCGCCCACAGCGCAGTTGTACTGACTCGATGTCTCGCCGCCTCACTGAACCACCGTCGGCACGCCGGAACGTGTCCGTAGATCCCCGGTCGGTGCGGGATCGAGCCCCATGCCCCTTACCGCCCCGCGCCGCCCGGGCCAGGGGGACTAGAACTGGTAATACAAAAACGGGCTGAACGTTCCCGTGGCCACCAGGATCGCGGCGTAGAGCGCGCCGATCGTCATCACCGTGACACGCAGGATCATGGCCGGCGTGGTGCGTGCCGACTCCAACAGCGGGCCCGTGACCGGGTAGGCCGGCAGGAAGAACACCACCAGCGCGGCCAACAGCAACACCAGGCGCTGGTTCGTGGCCGCCACCTCCACCGCGTCGGTCACACCGGTGAAGTCGGGCACCAGCATGTTGCCCAACATCGTGAACGCATAGCCGAGGTCGGGCGCACGGAAGAACACCCATCCGAAGATCACGAGCACCAGCGTGAGCACCCGTCGACCGATGACCCCACCCGCGGTGCGGGGTGAGGCGCTCCAGCCGGTGAAACGCTCCACCACCAGCAGAATGCCGTGGTAGGCGCCCCACACCACGTACGTCCACGCCGCGCCGTGCCAGAAACCCGTCAATAGGAACACGATCCACAGGTTTCGGTATGTCTTCGCCGCGCCACCCCGGTTGCCGCCGAGCGGGATGTACACGTAGTCGCGGAACCACCGCGACAGCGACATGTGCCAACGTCGCCAGAACTCCGTCACCGTCACCGACGAGTACGGGCGTGCGAAGTTCTCCGGCAGCCGGAAGCCCAACATCCGGGCCAGTCCGATGGCCATGTCCGAGTACCCGGAGAAGTCGAAGTACAGCTGCAACGTGTACCCGATCGCGCCGAGCCACGCGATCGCGAACGTCATGTCCTCGGCCGGGGTGGAGAAGCAGGCGTCCACCATCGGCGAGAGCGAGTCGGCGATCACCGCCTTC
>NZ_DAHVQP010000081.1:0-3807 GCF_027317685.1 Saccharomonospora sp. | reverse complement strand
CGCCGCCGAGCTTCGAGCTGCTCACAAGGCCTTGAAGATGCCTGACGCGTTGATCCTTGCGACGGCGGACCTGCACGCCGATGTCGTGCTCACCGGCGACGAGCGTTGGCTCAACGTCATCGGACTGACCTGCGAGCTGCGCTACATCGCATCGGGCGCGCGCTCGACCTGACCGATTCCAACGTGGCCGTGGCGGCACCCTTCCGGCCGACCCGGTGGCGGGCCTCACTGATGGCGCGGCGCGTTCCATCCAACTGGGGGCACCTCCAGAACGAAGGTGCGTCAGCGGGTGCGGACAGAAGCGGCGAGGACCTCGCTGCGTTGCCTGGTCGTCTGGGCCAGGCGCTCGGTTGCCTTGCGGTGGTCGGCATCGAGAGTGGCGAGGCGTCGCTGGGCCTCGCGCACTGCATCTCGAACGGTCATCGCTGCTCCCTTCCGGGCGGTCGATGTGACCGCCTCACGAGGAAGCGAGCGGGACGTCCACCCTATGGATGCTCCCTGTGTTGCCCGAGGCCACGTCGTGTCTGCCCGCCGAAAGACATCGTCCTGGTGGGGGTGTACGTCCTCAGCGCTCGGTGCTGCCCCGCCAGTCGGGCTGTTCGACAGCTTCAGCGGGTCGGTGATCCTCGGTTGTCGGTGGCGATGGGCACCGGGTGTGCGAGCCGGTGATCGGGGGTGGGGAGACGTTGTCCCCTGCTCGGTGTGGGATGCCTCCGGTCCGAGCGTGCGCCCAGGCGCTCCGGCCGCAACGGCGAGGAGAAACTGGCGCCGGCACTCGCTTCGCTCGCTGACTTTGGGTCCCGGCGCAACTTTCCCCTCGACCCTTCGGGCAACCGTTGCCCCCTCCGCTTCCCCCTGGTCGTCGTCGTTCCCTGCAAGCACCCACACGAAAGGGGAACCACCATGACCACCACCACGACGATCGTCGGGAACCTCACCCGGGACCCGGAGATCCGCTACACCCGAGACGGCCGGGCACAGACCTCGCTGTCGGTGGCCACGAACCGCCGCTTCACCACCCGGGGCAGCGACGAGTGGCAGAAGACCACCTCCTACTTCGACGTCGTCTGCTGGCGGGAGCTGGCCGAGAACGTGGCCCTGAGCCTCACCAAGGGAGCTCGGGTGGTCGTGACCGGCTACCTCGAGCAGCACTCCTGGACCACCGACGACGGCGAGCAGCGCTCCCGCATCGAGCTGGTGGCCGACGAGGTCGGCGCCTCACTCCGGTTCGCCACCGCCGAGGTCGCAAAGCACGACCGCCGGGATGCCCAGGCCACCGAAGCCTGAGCCCGGCCGGCGGGGGTCCACTCGGGCCCCCGCCGCCGGTCGGGGCCGATGTGCCGACGACGTGTTCGATGAGACAGGCCGTCCCCTCCGGTCGGTCGAATCTGCGCGCCAGTTCCGTGCCCAGCAACGTTCGCCCGTTCGGAACGTCGCCAGGCGGCACCGGAACCGTTCGGCGTGACTGGCTGCCCGCTCGGCCTGGCATCCGGCATGAGCGTTCTGTTTCTGACGACGGTCCTAGCAGGGCACTTCGGGCCGAGCATCTAGGCTGATGTCGTGGCCGAATTGCAGGATGTGTTCAAGCTCTCGGGCGTGCCGGAGATCACCTTCGTCCGGCCGGATGAGTACGACGCATTGGTCGTGAATCTGCGCACCCCCGGACGCGGGCTCGTCATCGAGGGTCCGTCGGGCATCGGCAAGACCACCGCCATTGCGCGTGCCCTCGACGAGATAGGCATCGCCACTGACGTCCTCCGCCTGAGCGCGCGGCGGAAGGAGGATGTCCAGATGATCGCTGCCTTGCCCGAGTTGGGCGAGCTGGGGATCGTCGTCGTTGACGACTTCCACCGGCTTGACGACGGCGTCCGCGCCGAGCTCGCGGACTTCCTCAAGACGCTTGCCGACGAAGAGAGCCGGCATACGAAGGTGGTCATAGTCGGGATCAACCGAGTCGGGCAAACCCTTATATCGTTCGCTCGCGATCTCAACAACCGGGTCGACATCTTGAAGTTCGAGGCGAACCCGGCTCACAAGATCGAGCAGCTCATTCGGCTTGGCGAGGGCGCCCTTAACGCGGACCTCGCGACAGCGTCAGAGATCGTGTCCGCGTCGGGCGGATCTTTCTATATCGCGCAGATGCTGTGCCATGAGACGTGCGTGGCCGCTGGCTTACTGGAGACGCGTTCGTCGCGCGATGCCGTCGAGGTCAGCTTTGAGACCGTCCGCCAGCGGGTGATGGATCGACTCCGGACGGCGTTTCTCCCTATCGCGACGACGTTCGCTCACGGCACGAAGCTCCGTCGTGAAGGGCGGGCACCGTACCTCAACATTCTCAGGTGGCTGGCCGAGGCCAATGAATGGTCGATAGCGCTCGATCGGGAGATGGCGCGCCACCCGGAACTGAGGGGGAGCGTCGGACAGGTCGTCGATAAGGGGTTCCTCGTCGGCCTGATCGAGGGCGACGAGGATTTGGGCAGTGTGATCCACTTCGAACCGAAGACGTCGGTGCTGTCTGTCGAAGACCCGCAGTTCGTGTTCTTTCTCCGCAACCTGGCTTGGAACGAGTTTGCCCGGCATGTCGGCTACGTCGGGCTGGAGTTCGAGCGCCCGTACGACTTCGCGTTGTCGTTCGCCGGGTCGGACCGCGAGTACGCGTCGAAGCTTGCCGATCTCCTGCGCGACGCTGAGGTCGAGGTGTTCTACGACCGATTCGAGCAGCACCGAATCCTGGCCGAGGACGTCGAGGAGTACCTCGGTCCGATTTACCGGTCCGAAGCGGCGTACGTCATTGCGCTTCTGGGGACGGACTATCCGAAGCGAATCTGGACCAAGTTCGAGTCGGATCAGTTTCGCGAGCGTTTCAAAGATGGTTCTGTCATTCCGGTGTGGTTCACGACTGCTCCGCCAGGATTGTTCGACGAGGCCGTCCGGGTGGGAGGGGTGACCTTCGACCCGAACGGCGACGTTGACGCGCAGCTCCGGAGCATCGCGGACCTGTTGGTCAAGCGGCTCCAAGAAGACCGCACCGCCCAAGCCGTTCGCGTGTAGCGGTTTGCAAAAGTGGTCGCGTGACCTCCTGGTTTTTGACCGTCTCAAAACGCTGGGTGGGGGCGCAGAATAACGGCGCTCCGTGCCCAAGGCGCCGCGCCCGAGTCGGTGATCCCCGCTGCTCGAGCCGCCACACCAAGCAAGCAAGCGTTGGCTGCTGCGGCACTAGCTGATGCTGCGCACCGCTCGATGTGGCGGGGTGCCGTCAACGATCTGGTTGCCAATGGCGCCGTACGAGCGCAGGTGACTGGTCGCTGCGGAGAGAGCCACCTCCGCTGCGCGAACCCGAGCGCTCTCTTCAGTACGGACGACTTCGAGCGCTCTGCGGGCCTCCACTGCGGCCGGGTGAGCTCGGACGGCCCGAGCGACGAGCACCGCGTCGGCGACCGTGTTGATCCGCCTGCGTTTCCAGCTCAGCGTCGTGAGCTCGGATCCGAACTCGCCTGTCGGCGCAGCGAGACGCCGGTCGGCTTGGGAGAGGGCACGTTCCTGGTGGGCACGAGCCGAGGCCATGGCGGCGCAGGCGACGGTGAAGCGGTCGATCGCCACCCGCAGGTGGTCTGCCGCCCGTTCGGTCGCGTTTCGTCGGCCAGTTCTAGCGGTCACTGCACGGCAGCAGCGGCGGCGGGTGGCGAGATGCTTCTCGGGGACTGTCGCAGCTACCTCTATCTGACCGAGATGCCGTTCACGGGTGGGCTCCGCAAGATCGGGTCGCAGAAGTGGCTGGACAGCCTGCCTTCCGAGACGGAGCGGCGG
>NZ_DAHVQP010000073.1:0-5849 GCF_027317685.1 Saccharomonospora sp. | reverse complement strand
TGGCCCTAGCCTACGGAGTGAGTCCAAGCGGATTGAGCGGAGGCGAGCATGTCGGCGACGAAGCTCCTGGTACTCGGTATCGTGCACCTCTCCGGCGGCGCGCATGGCTACCAGGTGCGGTCCGAACTGCAGAGCTGGCGTGCGGAGATTTGGGCCAAGATCAAGCCCGGCTCGGTTTATCACGCGCTCAAGAAGGCAGCGGCGGACGGCCTGCTGACCGAGCGCGTCGAGCCTGGCAAGTCGGGGCCGGAGCGCACGCTCTATCAGGCGACCGACCGTGGCCGCGAGGAGATCGTCGAACTTGTCCGCGACGGTCTGCGGCGCACTCATGACCCCACCATGCTCAACGCGTCCATCGCCATGTTGCCAATGCTGACCAGGGCGGATGCCATCGTGCACGTCAACGAGCGAGTCGCGCGGCTCGAGGCGGAGCTCGTTGAGCAGACCAAATGGCGGGAGAACCCGAACCCCGATATTCCCGAACACGTCCGGGACCAGGCCGAGCTGTGGGAGGGCCATACGCGCACCGAGCTCGAGTGGGCTAAGAGCTTGAGCAAACGGCTGTCTGACGGCGCCTACATCATGGCCGATGACCCTGACTCGTGGCGTTCCACGCCGCCCGGACTTTGACCGCGCGGCTACTCAAACTTGACTAGCTAGCCATCTCCATGCATCCTCGGTGAGGTAGTCAAACTTGACTAATCCGTTCGCAACACCGAGAGAAGGAATCGAACCCATGGGGACGTTCGCGATCGAGACGAGCGGGTTGAAGAAGAGCTTCGGCAAGACCCACGCGGTCGCCGGTGTGGACCTGGCCGTGAGCGCCGGGGGCGTGTACGGCGTGCTCGGTCCGAACGGGGCGGGCAAGACCACCGCGATCCGCATGCTGGCCACCCTCCTGCGCCCCGACGCCGGAGAGGCGCAAGTGCTCGGCTACGACGTCGTGCGTGACGCCCGGGCGGTGCGGAGCAGGGTGGGCCTCACTGGGCAGTTCGCGTCGGTCGACGAGGACCTCACCGGGGTGGAGAACCTGTTGCTGCTCGCCAGGCTGCTCGGCTACTCACGCCGCCGAGGCAGGGAGCGGGCGGGCGACCTGCTCGACGCGTTCGGTCTTGCCGAGGCGGCCGACCGGCAGGTGAAGAAGTACTCCGGCGGGATGCGTCGGCGCATCGACATCGCGGCGAGCCTGGTCGTCACCCCCGAACTGATCTTCCTCGACGAGCCCACGACCGGGCTCGACCCGCGCAGCAGGAACCAGGTCTGGGAGATCGTCAGGGGCATGGTCGCCGAGGGCACCACCGTGTTGCTGACCACGCAGTACCTCGACGAGGCCGACCAACTGGCCGACCGGATAGCGGTGATCGACCACGGGAAGGTGATCGCCGAGGGCTCGAGCGGCCAGCTCAAGGCATCGGTCGGCGCCGGCTCGCTGCAGGTACGGCTACGTGCCCCCGGGCAGCGGGCCGAGGCCGAACGGGTCCTCGCCGGCGTCCTCGAGGTGCAGGTCGAGCCCTCCGCCGACCCGGCCGCGCTGTCCGCGCGGATCTCCGACCCCGAGCGGGTCGCCCGTTCCCTGGCCGAACTGTCCCGCAGCGGCATCGACGTCACCGAGTTCGCGCTCGGTCAGCCGAGCCTGGACGAGGTGTTCCTCGCCCTGACCGGACACGCCGCCGAGGAGACACCCGAGGAGACACCCGAGGAGGATGCCGCATGAATGCCACGTCCACAGAACAGGCGTCGGCGCCGGTCACCGAGGACGCGCTGCGCGGTGCGCTGGCCGGCGAGCGGCCGTCTAACCCCGGCCCGGTGCTCACCTCGTTGACATTCGGCTGGCGCGCTTTGCTGAAGATCAAACACGTCCCGGAGCAGCTCGTCGACGTGACCATGTTCCCGATCATGTTCACGCTGATGTTCACCTACCTGTTCGGTGGCGCGCTCGCCGGGTCGACTCAGGAGTACCTGCAGTTCCTGCTGCCCGGCATCCTGGTGCAGGCGAACGTCATGATCACCATGAACACTGGCATCACGCTGAACACCGACATCCAGAAGGGGGTGTTCGACAGGTTCAGGTCACTTCCGGTGTGGCGACCGTCGCCGCTGGTCGGCGCCCTGCTCGGCGATGTGATGCGCTACTCGATCGGGTCGGCGATCGTGATCACGCTCGGCCTGATCCTAGGGTTCCGGCCGGAGGGTGGCGCCGTCGGGGTGGTGCTCTCGGTGGTGCTGCTGCTGGTGTTCTCGTTCTGCCTGTCGTGGCTGTGGACGATGCTCAGCCTGATCCTGCGCACGCCGAACTCGGTGGCGGGGGTCAGCATGATGGTGATGTTCCCGCTGACGTTCGTGAGCAACATCTTCGTGGACCCGAAGACGATGCCCGGGTGGTTGCAGGCGGTCGTCGAGGTCAACCCGATCACCCACCTGGCGACCGTGGTGCGCGGCCTGATGCACGGCTCGGTGCCCGCCGGGGAAATCGGCTGGGTGCTCGTCTCGTCCGTACTTCTCGTCGCGGTCTTCGGTCCCATCACCATGGTCCTCTACCGCAACAAGAAATAGATGTCGCTACCGCGGGCACGTGGTCGAAATCAACTCCGACAACCCGGCCCACTCGGCCAACGCCATCACCGGCACAAGGCCCGGAACTCCCGAAACTGGCCCGAAGTGCAAGTGACGGAGGCGCAGCCCATGTCGGTGTGAGCTGGGTTTACACCGGTGCTCTTAAGGTTCCGGGGTCATGCGGGACACGATGGGGACACGACAAGGAGAGACTATGAGCGAGTTGACCACCGCGCAGCCGGCTGGCACACCGACCTGGATCGACCTGGGCATCCCGGATCTCGACCGCGCGATGACCTTCTACGGCGCGTTGTTCGGTTGGGAGTTCGATGTGGGACCGGCGGAGTTCGGCCACTACACCCAGTGCTTGCTACGGGGCAGACCCGTCGCGGCCATCAGGCCGAACCCCGATCCCGACGCCACGGAATTCTGGTGGAACGTCTACTTCGCGACGGATGACTGTGACGCCGCGGCCGCCCGAGCGCGGGACGCGGGCGGCTCGATCATCACCGGTCCGATGGACGTGCTGGACCTGGGCCGGACGGCGATCATCAAGGACACCACCGGTGCGCAGTGTGGACTGTGGCAGGCCGGTGCCCACATCGGCTGCGAGATCGTCAACGAGCCGAACGCCCTGCTCCGCAACGACCTGGTCACCGCGGAATCCGGGCCTGCGCGCGACTTCTACGTCGCGGTCTTCGGCTACACGTTGGATGCCAACCCGGACATGCCTGAGCTCGACTTCACGTTCCTGCGCAGACCGGATGGCCACGAGATCGGCGGCATCGCCGGTGACCCAACGGCCACGAAATCCCGTTGGGGGACCTTGTTCCAGGTGGACGACGCCGATGCGGCTGCGCGCAGAGCGGTCGACGCGGGTGGGACCTCGGCCGAGCCCTACGACATGATCTACGGGCGGGTCGCGAACATCACGGACCCGTTCGGCACGGAGTTCGATGTCGGTGCGGCGATGACGAGCTGAACCGGCGATCACCGCTGTGGTCCCGGATCGTCCTCGTACCCGACACCGCCACGAGGACAGCCAGGCCCACAACCGCACCCAGTCCGCGAAGCACATCGCCGCGCGGCCCCCGCCGTCGTGGAGTCTGGTAAATCCGGTCCTCCCTGGTCGCCCTACCCTCTGGTGGTGCTGTATCGAGTGAAACTGTGACACCTCGCGATGACTTGATCCGCTGGTATGGGATGACGCCGACCGATCATCAGCTCTCGCAACGGCGACGGCAGAACGAGCCGAGCGGAACGATTGACGCGCTCCGTGGGGACGTCCCTACCGCGGGGATTCGCGCCATCAGGTGTACGCAGGTCGGTGATCGGGTTCTGCCGTATGGGTCAACCGGCTACCGGCTGGTGGGGATCGTCCCGCACGCGGCGCCGGTGGGCGTGGTTGGCCAGGATTTGGCTGACCCGCTGCTTGGATAGGCCAACAACGTCGCCGATCACGGCTTGGGAGAGGCCGGCATCCCGCATCGACGTAATGGCGAAGCTGAGCGCCTGGTCGCGTTTACTCTGCACCCGTTTGAGCTCGGCCGAGGCGGCCTTCGCCGCCTTGAGCGGTTCGGTGATGTCGTGGCCCATGATCTCGTACCGCCAGTCGATGGTGATGTCGGCGGGGTCGGTATCGATCATGTCTGCGATGGCTTCGGGCATGGTGGTGTGGAGGTCGTCAAAGTCGTCGAAGTCGAGCGCGGTGACGGGTCGACCGTCGCGCGTGGTGGCCTCGGCGAGCCACACATCCTCATCTCGGGTGACTGTGACGGTGTAGGTCGTCGTCATTGGTCCTCCATCCATTTCGCGCCGAACAAGTCCTCCAGTCGCTGTTCGATGCTGCGGAGCACTCCCCACGACACATCCTTGCTGTGACTGGTGAGCTGGAATCTGGCGACCTCCATGCCCGCTGTGTCGAGGACGCGGAACGTGCGGTGCGAGCCCTTTCCTCGGCCGGGTATCTCCTCGATGGAATGATGAGTGCGACGAGCTGCTTTGCGGGCGATCCGCAGCACCGCCGCCGCTTTCATCCGCTTGTTCACCACAATGCTATGTCTAGCGCATTAGACAAGCAACCGTCAAGCCGACTAGACGCGATGAACAGTGGTGATATGCCTCTGCGTTGCCGAGTTCGGGTCGACTTCACGCACACCGGTACACCAGTCGGCTAGCCGTCCCTCGTGTGCCGCGAGGAGGTAGACGCCCTGATCCGGGGTACCGCATCACCATGGGGTACGAACACACCTGTGGAGCTCGGCGCTGGACGCTCGGGCGAGAACGGGTATGCATACGCCCCCCGCACACTGCTCGTCCCCACAAGGACGCCGAAGGGGTGACATGGTGGGTCGAGTTCCCTCGCGCCGGCCTCGAGTCAGATCACGCCATGGAGTCACCAGACGAATCATCGTCAGGCTCATCCGGCGCAGCGCGGTAGACGTCGGCTGGCTTAAGCCACACCCCATTGCTGCCGAGGCGGGCATCGTCGATCTCGACATAGACGTGGGTGGCGTCCCAGCGGACAGCATGCCCAGCAAGCCAGGCCTCCCCCTCACCTTCGAACACGAGGCGTGCCATCACCGGAAAGCCGGGACGATGATCCCGAAAAGACCTCGGATTCCGGGGCCAGTTCCGATTGACCACGACACGTTGAGCCAGCACGTGCGGAGGCTGTGGCCGATCAGACATCGTCGCCATGCGGCCATATTAGAACAGAAGTTCGAAGACGGCCCGCTTCCGGCGAACGGCCAAGTTCCGATTGACCACGACACTACTGTTCGATGAGCTGCCGCTCACCGATACGGACCTGAGCCGTCGACGTGAGCGGATCGACGTCCAGAGTTCCAGTCTCGCCGGTGGAGGCCTCCCACTCCGCGGTCCAGTGGGTGGTAGCCGACACCGTGTAGGCCTGGTCGGGTTGGTCTCGGCTGGTCTGCTGGTACGTGTGCCCACACGATGGTGACTCCCGCACGCCAAATGACGTGTCGTAGGCGTCGCCAGGTGTGTCGCAAGTGACCGTGGTGCCGTCACCGAGATCCCATTCGGCATGGTCGACCTGTGCGGTCACCGTCACAGTGACCGATCCCTCGGATCCGCTATCGGTGATCGGTCCCCACGTGTTCGGCCCCGGGTTCTGTGCCCACATCCATACCGGCGCCCCCACTAGGCCCATCGAATCAGCGACCTGATCCACCGGTTTCGGTGCCATACCGATTGAGATCGGTTCGAGATCCATCCCGTCCAGCACGACCCGTGCCAGCTCCTCCGGATCGACCGGCTCGGGCTCACCTGGG
>NZ_DAHVQP010000147.1:0-58741 GCF_027317685.1 Saccharomonospora sp. | reverse complement strand
TACGCGGGCTTTGCCTGCCACTGCTCTCCTCAACTGATGAGGTCTGGCGGCGCAACCCGCAGACCTCGTCCTATCGTCGCGCGTTCATGGCTTCAGCTTCACGGCTGACTCATGACGGGTCGACCTGCTTCCTTGTACCGTTTCCGGACGTGGGAGATCCACGCCCGCCTTTGCTCGACGAGCCGTTCAACATGATGCCGCACACCGTCGGCGTTGAGCACCCCCCTGACCCGAAGGGCTCGGGGGAAAGCCCGCCGCCGCTCGGCCTTGGACACACAGTCCGGGTTCGGGTGCACCCACGCCCCCCGGCCCGGCAGCCGTCGACGTTCGTCGACGACCAACTGTCCGTCCGATGCGACCACGCGTAACAACTCGTCGACCGACGCCCGTTGCCGACATCCGACACACAGACGGACCGGTGAGGTTCCGTCCGCGTGTCGTATCGGACTCGGCTGTGGGGATCGCACCACAGCCAAGTTTAGACCTTGGTCAATCAGTCGGCGGAACCGGTCGCTGCCGGATGCCGCTTCTCGGTCGCATCCGCTTGCGGTTCCCCCGCATCGGGGGCCGCGTCGCTACGGATGTCGATCCGCCACCCGGTGAGTCGGGCCGCGAGCCGCGCGTTCTGACCTTCCTTACCGATTGCCAGGGACAACTGGAAATCGGGTACGACGACCCGGGCCGTCTTGGCCCGCTCGTCGACCACGTTTACAGATACAACCTTCGCGGGCGACAAAGCATTCCCCACGAAGCGGGCCGGATCGTCCGAGTAATCGATGATGTCGATCTTCTCGCCACCGAGCTCGCTCATCACGTTGCGCACCCGAGCACCCACGTGGCCAATGCAGGCGCCCTTGGCGTTGACGCCGGGCACGGTGGAACGCACGGCGATCTTCGATCGGTGGCCGGCCTCCCTGGCCACCGCCGTGATCTCGACGGTGCCGTCGGCGATCTCGGGCACTTCCAGGGCGAACAGCTTCCGCACCAGGTTCGGGTGGGTACGCGACAGCGTGATCTGCGGCCCACGAGCCGAGCGGGACACCCCCACCACGTACGCCTTGAGCCGCGCGCCGTGCTCGTAGACCTCGCCGGGCACCTGCTCCGCGGCGGGCAACACGCCCTCGGTGTCACCGACCTGGACGATCACCATGCCCCGGGCGTTGGCCTTGGCATCGCGCTGCACGATGCCGGCCACGATCTCGCCTTCCTGCGCCGAGAACTCGCCGTAGGTCTTCTCGTGCTCCGCGTCCCGCAGCCGCTGCAGGATGACCTGCCGGGCGGTGGCGGCCGCGATCCGGCCGAATCCCTCCGGAGTGTCGTCCCACTCCTCGAGGACCTCACCGTTCTCATCGAGCGTGTACGCAAGCACGCGTACGTACCCGGTTTTCCGGTCGATGTCGATCCTGGCGTTCGGCTGCCGCCCCTCGGTGTGCTTGTACGCCGTGAGCAGGGCGCTCTCGATGGCCTCCAGCACCGTCTCGAAGGGGATGTCCTTGTCCGCTTCGATCGCGCGCAACGCCGCGATGTCGACGTTCACCTCGACTCCTCCCTCGTTCCGGTGCCTTCCCCGATCTTGCCGTAAGCGTCGGTTTCCAGCAGCTTGAGCTCCTCGGCGGGGGGCTGTTTGAACTCAACCTCCACCACGGCCTTGCGCACGTCGGCGTAGCGTAGATCTCGCACTTCCCCGTCAACCAGTATGCGTACCGAGTCCTCTCCCGCCGCACCGACACGGCCGACATACGCGGCCCCCTCGTGCGGCGTGACCCGGACCAATCGGTTCCGAGACCTGCGCCAGTGACGGGGCTTCGTCAACGGCCTGTCGAGACCGGGTGAGGTCACCTCCAGCGTATAGGCGCCCGCGATGAGGTGGTCGTGCTGGTCAAGCACCGCGGACACCGCCCTGCTGATCTCGGCGACCTCGTCGAGTTCGACACCGTCGTCACCGTCGACCACGACCTTCACCAGCTTGCGTCTGCCCGCCTGCTGTACGTCCAGCGCGTCGAGATCGAACCCCGCGGCCCCGACGGCCTCGGCCACGAGTGGCTCCAGCCTGCTGGCGAGTTCGTTGGGCACCGTGATGCTCCCTGTTTGTCTTTGTTCTGAAGTGGTGGTCCAGCTTATCGTGCCCCGACCACCGCCCGCCCGACGTCGGCACCTGCTGGCAGGATGCATGTGTGACGTCTCGATCTGCCCGATCCGCACTGAATCGGCGGGCGCTGTTGCGGATGGCCGCGCTCACCGCGCTGGCGATCCCGACGGCTTCCGGACTCGCCGCGTGCACCGGTTACGACGATGCGCCGGACCCGCTGCGACCGCTGTGGCTGCGCGCCTCCGCCGACGCGGAAGCCGCGAAAGCCCTGGCCACCGCGTCCCCGGAGTCCGCCGAACTCGCTCACGAACTCGCCGCGATCCGCTCCGCGCACGCCGAGGCCCTGCGTGCCGAGGTCGAACGACTCAACCGCCCCGTTCCCGAGCAGGCCGACACCGCGCCGAGCTCCACGGTGAGCGACATCGCCGAACTCTGGGCCCGGATCACCGAGGCCCAGGAGGAGGCACTGCGACTGGTCGAGGACGTGCCCCGCCACCGTGCCGGTCTGGTGGGAGCCGTCAGCGCAGGCTGCGCCGCGGCACGGCAACTCGGTGAGGGCGGCCTCGAACCGGAACCCGACCTCCTCGGCGGCGCGACGATCCAATCCCTGGACGACGACACCGTCGGCGCACTGCAGTCGGCCTTGACGGCCGAGCACGCCGCCATCTGGGTGTACAACCTGGCGCAGGCGTTCCTCGGCTCGGGATTCGCGAACGGCGTCTCCCGGGGAGAACGAGCCCACATCGACCGCAGGGACGCCTGCCAGCGGGTGTTGTCCGAGGCCGGGCACACCCCGCGCCCGGCCGAACCCGCCTATGTCCCGCCCGAGGAGGTCACCGACGAGACGTCGGCCGCGCGCGCGGTGGCCACCGCCGAATCCGACGCCGCCACCGCCTGGCACGGGGTACTCGAACGCACCGACGACAAGACCGTACGGACGCTCGCCGCCAAGTGCCTCACCGGCGCCGCGACGAGGGGCGTGCACTGGCGGCTCGAAGCCGGGCTCCAACCCACCGTGCCGCCCCTGCCGGGCAGGAAGGACACCGCGAGCTGAGCACGGCCGCCCTCCTCGTCACCCGTTGCGCAGGTGATCGGCCAGTTGGGCGGCGTCGACGCTGATGTCGTGGAGCAGTTCGGAGTCGGTGTGCTCATCGAAGAACTCCGTCTCGACGATGGTCACCTCCTGGCCCTCGACCTCGGAGTGGTACTGGCCCCTGGCCACCACCGGCGCGCGCGGAAGCGAAGCCGTGCCGTCGCGCACGAGATCGTTGATGTTGCCGGTGCCGTCGGTGTCGGTGACCGCCTTCAGCTGCTGCGCCAACGAGGCGTCGGGCATGGTCACCAGCACCACGGACACCAAGGCCCTGGCTTCTCCCTCCTCGGTCACGTAAAGACCGCGGACGACCCGCTCGCAGGGCCTGTCGGCGAACCAGTCCACCATGTCGCCGTAGGAGTTGGCGGAGCAGTCGGTGGCCGTCGTCGGCCCTGCGACCACCTCGTAGGAGAACTGCCCGGCCGTCAGCGGGTCCGTCGCCTCCGGCACGACCTCGGGAGTGCCGGTCACACCGCTGCCACCACCGGACCGGACGAGTCCCCAGACAAGCCCCGCTACCACGGCCACACCCACCAAAGCGGCACCGAACACGAGTGACGAGGGACCTCGCCCCCCACCCGGCCGGGACTGGGTCGAAGTCGATGTCGAAGGCGGTGTCGTCGATGTCGAGGACGGTGCCATCGGTATCGCCGGTGCCTGTCCATGCGCGGGGCCGGGGACCTGGGACTGGGGGCCGGGTTCCCCGCCGACAGCGGGAAACGGCGCCGTACTGGTCACTCCGGGTCTGTCGGGTCTGTGCTCCTGTGCAGCCACAGGTCGTGACCGTAGTCGTTGATCAAGAGAGGGCGTTCACCACCCGTTCGACGTCGATCTCCGTGTCGTGGCTATGCGAGCCGAGCCAAGCACGACCCGCGCGGGCACCGGCGACCACACCCGCCTCGACCGGTCGTTTCACCGTGTCTCTCGCCGTGTCTCGGCGGGCAACGTCACGAGGCCTGCCGCCACCGCGTCGGCCCGTGTCATCTCGCGGCCTCGGACCGACGAGCGGTACCGCGCGGCACGACGAGGCGCCTAGTCGACTCGCTCCAGAAACGGTGTCAGCAACCCGGGCACGGCCTCCTCCGTGAACACGAGTCCCTCGTCCTCACCCAGGTCGTATGCCGAGTACGCCTGAGAACCCGCCGCCGTGGTGGCGGTGACGGTCAGCAGGCCACGCCGACGCTGGAAGAACGACTGGCGCACCGTCCACCCGATGACACCGGAACGTTGGAGTGCCACGGTGCCGCGCCGAACGGATCCGCGGCGTATGACCAGATAACCGCCCGTGATGCCGTGTCCGAGATTCCGGTACGCTTCGAAGGCCAACGCCACCGTGATCGGCACGAGCACCACGGCGCTCACCCAGGCGATGTGCAGCAACACCGACGTCACGGTCAGCCCGAGGACCACGAGTGGAAGCAACACGACCGCGACGGCGGCCAACGCCCACCGCACCCGCCTGCCGAGCGCGGCCCGCGGGTGCGCCCGCAGCCGGACCGCCTCGGTGGGTGAAACGGGTTCCCGCAGCACCGCGGCGGCGATCCGATCGGAGTGTTCGCGCGGAGCGGCGGGCTGGAGGGTGTTGTGATCGGCCTGCTTCTCCTGCTGCCCCTGCGCCAAGCCGGTGGCCACCGCATCGACGCGGGCCGCTCCGAGCAAGCGGGCACCGAGCGGTTCCACCAGCTCCACGCCCCGCAACCGCCGCTCCTCCACGGAGATCGAACGGGTGGTGAGCAAGCCACGCCGAACGCGGAGCGTTCCACCGGGCTCACGTTCCAGCCGGTACTGCCACCACATCTCCACGAACAACGCCATCGCCCCGACAGCGCCGATGACCATCCCGAGCGCCACGAGAACGAGGAGAGCGGCGACCAGAGGGAGACCTCGCAGAAGGTCGAGAGCCCACGTGATCACACTGTTCTGCAGGCCGAACCATTCCGCCACCTGCAACACGACACCGAACGCCGCCACTCCGAGGGTGGGCGTGACGAACGACATCGGCGCGTACTTCACCCAGGTGGGGCGCCACACGGACAAAGTGCCGTCATGGCCGGGCTCGGCCTCCTCGGAAGCCGCGTGCTCCAACAGTTCCCGGCGCAGCCACTCGGCGTCGGCGCGGCTGATCGGGTTCAGCGACAGCGAACTCTCGTTGCTGTCCGTACGTTCACCCGTGCCGACTTTCACGTGGGCGAGCCCGAACAGGCGCAGCAGTACGGGCGCGGTGATGTCCACGGTGCGGATGCGATCGCGGTTGAGTGATCGGCGCGTGCTCACGACGACGCCCTTGCGGAGTTCGAAACGGTCGACCGACACGTGGTACCGGGTCTTACGCCAACGGACTCGGTCCACGAGTGCGGCCGCGACCACGAGCACGACCGCGGCGGGAACCACGACCGCGACGGCCACCCCCGGCGAGAAGGAACCACCGAGCCCGATACCGACGGGCACACCCGCGAGGACCGCGACTTCCGCGGCTCGCAACGCGGTGACGACGACCGTGCGCCGATCGAGCCGCCTCCACTCCGGCTCCTGTTCGGGCGCGGTCATGTGGCGTCACCCGGTGTGTCCTGAGTGGTACGTGTCAACCGCTCGACGATGTCGGAGGCAAGCGCGTGATCGAGCCCGGGGATCGTGACAGCGCCCTTGGCCGACGCCGTGGTCACGGTGACGGTGGCGAGCCCGAACATCCGTTCCAGAGGCCCCCGCTGGGTGTCCACGGTTTGGATCCGGGACATGGGCGCCACACGCCACTCCTGCCACAGCAGCCCGGTGCGGGTGTAGACGGCGTCATCGGTGATCTCCCACCGATGCACGCGGTACCACCAAAGCGGCAACAGCACCGCGGACGGGACACCGACGACGGCGACGGCGGCGAGGGCGAACAACAGCCACGGACTCGCCGACGTGAGCACCAACGCCAGCACACCGAGCGCGAGAAGGGCCGGCACCACCACCAGCGCCCACTGCGTCCACCACCAATATCGAGCTCTGCGGTCGATCCGATTCCTCGGCGGGCGCAATCGCAACGACCCGCTCTCCCCCTGTGTCACATACCCTCCGAAATCGCTGGTCCCCACAGACGCTCAGCCTGACGAGGTCAAAGATATCCCCCGCTTGCAGCGGATCCGGATCGTAATTCGCCCGACCGTACGACGGCAGGGAAACGACACCGAAAATCGCCGGAAGCACCGGGATCGTTATCGCCGCCACACTTCCCAGTCTCCGAATGTGTTGGCCCGACTATTGGCCGGGACGAGTCAGACCGTCCTCGGCGGCGCCCCGGCTGAGCACGATCTCGTCAGTACGTTCCAACGCCTCGATCCTGCGCTCGGTCGGCTCGGCGGCGGTGAGGTCCACGAGCCGGATCGGCGGCCCCAACTCCACCAGGGTGGGCACGTACTCAGCGCGGTCCACCGTCCACTCGTCACCGTCGCGAACGAACGTGAAACGAGCCGCAAGCCCCTCCTCGCTCACTCCCCGGGGTTCGGCGTGACGTGCGACCGAATTACCGAGACCGTAGGCGACCCACTTGTCGTCGATCCTCTCGATCGGCTGCACGACATGCGCGTGATGGCCGATGATGAGGTCGATCGACTTCTCGGCCAGCAACTGTTCGGCGATCTGCTGTTGCTCGGGTGTCGGTTCGTGAACGTACTCCTGGCCCCAGTGGAGACTGGCGACGACCACGTCGGCTCCCGCGGCCCTGGCCGCCTCGGCCTCGGCGACGACGGCATCGACGTCGAGCTGGTTCGACAACCAAGGCTTGTCGGCGGGAAGCTCGAAGCCGTTGAATCCGTAGGTGTAGGACACATGTCCGACCGAAACCCCGTCCACATCGAGCACCAGCGGTGTGTCGGCCTCCTGCTCATCGCGGGCCGAGCCGGTGTGGGCGAGGTCCGCCTCGTCGAGGGCGTCGAGTGTGCTGACCACGCCGTCGGCCCCGTGGTCGAGGGTGTGGTTGGAGGCCGTGGAGCAACTGTCGTACCCGGTGTCGGAGAGTCCCTGCGCGAGTTCGGGCGGCGCGATGAACTGCGGATAGCCCGAATAGGGACCACCGTCCTCGGCGAGCGGTACCTCCAGGTGGCACAGAGCCAGGTCGGCCTCCGACACGAGCGGCCGCACCCCCTCGAACAGGGGCGCGTAGTCGAACTCGTCCTCGCCGCCTCGTCCAGCCGACGCCGCGTCCTCGGCCGCCTGCTCGGTCAACGGAGGGTGGATGAGGATGTCACCGGTGGCGACGACGGTGAACGTCGAGGGCAGGGCATCGGCCGCGGTGGACGGCGGGGTCTGCTCGGCGACGGAGTCGGGCTCCGCCGAGGTGCCGCAGGCGGCGACGAGCGTGACGGTACCGAGCAGCGCGGCCACGGCGCGACGCGACATGGATGACCCTTTCCGCGGTTACAGCCGAACGGGGTCATCCTGCCCGTTCACTCGGGACGCTTCGAACCCACCCCTTGAAAGAGAACGCCACCAGGGAACCACCTCGGGCGGCGCGCTCACGTCGATGCGTTCACCCGGGCGTGGCACCGCCACCCGCACCCCTGCCTCGCTCGCGGCCCGCAGCACACGCTCCACCGGATCCGCCCACCCGTGAGGCGCGAGGGTGAAGGTGGCCCAGTGCACGGGTACGAGCAACCGCCCCCGTACGTCGAGATGCGTAGCCACACCGTCCTCCGGAGTCATGTGGATGTCCGGCCAACTCGTGGCGTAGGCGCCGACCTGGATGAGGGTGAGATCGAACGGGCCGTGGTCGCGGCCGATGTCGGCGAACGCGTCGCAGTACCCGGTGTCACCGCTGTAGAACACGCGGTGCCGCTTCCCGGAAAGCACCCACGACGCCCACAGAGTGGTGTTGCGGGCGAAGGCACGGCCGGAGAAGTGTTGCGCGGGAGTGGCGGTGATACGTAGCGAGTCCACCCGCGTGTGCTCATGCCAGTCGAGCTCCACGATCCGGTCTTCCGAGACGCCCCAGGCCCGCAGATGAGCACCCACACCCAACGGCACCACGAACGGGGCCGACTGTTCGCGGGCCAACGTCCGGACCGTCGCCGTGTCGAGGTGGTCGTAATGATCGTGCGAGATCACGATCGCGTCGAGGCGGGGCAGGTCGGTGAGACGATGCGGCACGGGATGCAGGCGTCGAGGCCCCACCAACCACGACGGCGAGGCCCGTTCGCTCCACATCGGATCGAACAGCACACGGACGCCGTCGAGCTCCACGAGTGAGCTCGCGTGACCGAACCACGTGACGTGCAGGCCTTCGGCGGGCGCGGGAGTCGGTCCCACGAGCGGCACCGGACCGAGCGGTTTCTTCGGCCCTCTCGTCACGGCCACATCGCGCACCACGTTCCGAACACTCCCGCGCGGCAACCAGCGTGCCGGGCGCGCGTTGTGGAACGAACCGTCACGGTACTGCGGCGAGGAACGCAGGATGCGCGGGTCGGGCCTACCGCCCAGGGCTTCGTAGACGCCTGTCGCTGCGGCCAGCGCCGCCGCACCGAGCAGCCCGAGACTCACCGCCAACAGGCCTGCTGCTCCACGCATCCGTCCACGCTCCCGTACAACCCGTACAAAGCCCGTACAACCCCCGCGTCGAGCCACGCTACCGACACATTCACAACCTAGCCGCGCCGCGGAGCGTCCGGCTCGAGATCCGGACGTGGCATCACCGAGGACAGCGATGCGAGCACGCTGCGTGCCGTCAGCGCCGCGACCGCGCGTGCGGCTCGCCCGCACCGAGGATACGGAGGCCTACGCAGGGCGCGGACACGACTACGCAAAATGCGGACACGGCTACACAGGCTGCGGACACGCCGGGCATCCGGTGTCAGCAGTCACACCTAGGCCCTCTGGCCTGCGCACATGGAATGCTACCGGCCCGCGCGGCGTTGCCCTACCGGAAGGAGGGAGCAGAATTGGCTGACGCCACGCTAACCGCCGCACGCCCCTCGGGCCCTCAGCGCAACCGTCTCGCGAACGAGGAGCCCGACATCGTGCGCTACTACCTCGACGAAGTCGGCGCGACCCCTCTGTTGACCGCCAACGAGGAGGTGGATCTCGCCAAGCGTATCGAAGCAGGAGTTTACGCGGCCGAGTTGCTCCGCCGGGCCGACGAGGGCGAGATCACACTCGTCCACGACCGTCGGGACCTGGAGACCGTCGCTCGCGACGGGCAACGCGCCAAGGACCACATGATCCGGGCCAACCTCCGCCTGGTCGTCACCGCTGCGCGGAAGAACCGCCACACGAACCTGCCCTTGCTGGACGCCATCCAGGAAGGCAACCTCGGCCTGATCCGGGCCGTGGAGAAGTTCGACTACGCCAAGGGCTTCAAGTTCTCTACCTATGCTATGTGGTGGATCCGGCAAGCGATCCAACGCGGTAACGCGTTCCAGAGCAACGCCATCCGGCTGCCGATGCACGTCAGCGAGCAGGTGGCCAAGTTGGACCGCCTGGAGCGCACCCTGCAGGCGCGCAGCAACCACGAGCTCACAGTGGAGGAACTGGCCACCGCGGCCGAGATGCCGGTGGAGCGGGTGGAGGCGCTGCGCCAGGCCGGTCGATCGACCGTCAGCCTGGACATGTCCCTCGACGAGGACGGCGAACTGTACCTGCGTGACCTCGTGGCGGACGGGACCGTCCCCGCGGTCGGCGAGGGTATCGAGCGGCAAGCCATGATCGACCAGGTGCGGGCCACACTCGACAGCCTCCCGCCCACGGAGGCGGCCGTGGTGTCGCTGCGTTACGGCCTGCGAGACGGCCGCCAGCACACCATTCCGGAGATCTCGAAGCGCCTGGGATTGAGCCGCAAGCGGGTGCGCACACTCGAACAGCGCGCCCTCACCCTGCTGCGGGAACCGCAGCGCCGCGAGCCGTTGCTCGACTGGGCGAGCTGATCGGCCTGATCGGCCCCGCATCGAATCGGCGGCGGATCGACACCGACGTGACCCCGCCAGGTCGTGACGACACCGACATGACCCCCGTCAGGTCATGACGGGGGTCGAAGGAGCCCGAAGCGGGGTCCGGCACCGCCTGCCTCCATCACTCAATGAATCCAGTCGATTTCACAGCGCATCGCTAGATTCGCCGTGCTCGGCGACTCACGAGGATCCGCTCCCGCGGGCCTTGGCCGTCCTGCGGCCACTGGCCTTCTGCAACGCGTCGACGAGATCCTGCTTGTTCATGGAGGAGCGGCCGGGGATGTCGAGTTGCCTGGCACGCTCGTAAAGGTGCTGTTTGCTGGCGTTCGCGTCCACTCCGCCGGCCGTTTTGGTGGCACGTTGTCCCGCGCCACGTGAGGCCTGCTTGTCGGACGGCCCCTTCCGGTCCTTCGGCTCCCAGCGGTCGCCGACTTTTTCGAAGGTGTGCTTGAGCGCCGCGAAAGCAGTCTGGTGGGCCCGCCTGCCCTCGCCGTAGGTCTTGACGGCGGAGTCGTGCGCCTCGATCCACGTGCGCTGCGCCTTCTTCGGGGAGCGCTGCAACGTACTCGGAAGTTCCTTGCGTCCCGGCACAGGTACCACCTGCCTTGTGATCGGTTGCTCTCGTGCCGTCTGCCGTCCGAGTTGCCGTTATCCCGGTTCGGCAAACGCACATCTGGACATCTGGAAGGCGGGGGCCGTTCATCGACACGGCCGTTCTTCGGGACCGTGCTCGATCACCTCATCACCGACCACGGCCTCTACCAGGGCACGGACACACCACGACTGGCCTCGGTACTTCGGGAGGCTCTCGCGGGCCTGTTCGTGCACGCGTTGAAGGAGAAGGAACAGTACGTTCCCACAGCGGTACTCCGCCGGGATCTCCTTTTGCGGATGCGGTCGTTCATCGATCAGAACCTGTCCGACCAGGAGCTCGGGCCACGGCTGATCGCGGCTGTGCACAACGTCTCGATCAGTTACGTCCACCGATTGTTCGGCGACGACGGAACCACGGTGGCGGGATGGATCCGCGAACAGCGGTTGCAACGGGCCTACAGGGATCTCTCCGACCCGGCGATGTGCGCCGTACCCGTCCATCACATCGCGGCGCGCTGGGGGTTCTCGCACCACGCGGCGTTCACCCGCGCTTTCCGCGCCGCCTACGGCATCGCTCCCCGGGACCTTCGACGCAAGGCGCTGCCCCAGACGCAAACGGCATGGAGAGAACGTCAAAAGAGCGAAGAGGCTGTGCTAACGACATCCCCCGTGGTCCACACCAACATGGTGTCCAGACGGTGATGCCCGTGCTACTCAGTGCGGGCACGGATCGGGACGCAGGGGGAAGCACGATGCGCAAGATCCGCACACTCGCGGTGGGTGTCGCGGCGCTGTTCCTGGCGCTTCTGCCGGCGACAGCGTCCGCAGCCCAGGAGGCACCGGTGGCCGGTGAGGAGGGGGCGTCGGCCGCCGCTGCGCTCGAGACCGACCGCGCCAAGAAGGGGACTTATCCGGGTGGACTGGACTGCATGACGGTTACCGGCGCCCAGGCGTGTTTCGAAGCCTACGGCGACAAGTGTGGGTCCAGGACATGGTGGCCGACGGTGCCTCGGCCGTCGTCTACTGGGACAACTACCGCGACGGCGAGCTTTACCGCTACGGACGGTGTGAGAACCGACTGGGATCCGGGAACTGGGGCGTGTGCAACAAGAACTACTACGAAGGCAGCACGCTCGAGTATCAGGTCTGCGTGCAGGACTTCTCCGAGAATCGGATCATCCGCTGCTCGGCGGTGCACCAACTCATCGCCTGATCGACGGTGAGTTCCCGAATTGTCGGGATCACACCACTGGCCGTCCCGCTCGTTGTCCCGAGCCGGATGTGCCCGCCTCGATCGCCCGGCCGTCACTCAAGGCCGGGCGATCTTCTTTTTCGCCTTCGCCGCTCCTCGAACACCACGGCCACAGCCGGGCGTCCGCCGCTATAGTCGCCGGTCATGACCGGCACGAGGATCGGGCTGATTCGCGGCGACGGCATCGGCCCCGAGATCGTCGACGCCGCCGTGCGGGTGCTCGACGCGTTGGCCGACCTGGCGCCGGGATCACGGGGCTGGGACTACGTGGAGATCGACGCGGGCGCCGACACCTATCGCCGCACCGGCGTCGCGTGCGCCGAGGCGGACGTACGGCGGTTGCGGGACGAGGTGGACGCCACGCTGAAGGGCCCGGTCGGCCTACCCGACGTGCGCACTCCGGACGGGACCGAGGCCGGAGTGCTCGGCGGCATCCTGCGCACGGGGCTGGACACCTACGCCAACGTACGGCCCGTGCGCTCCTGGCTGGGCGTGCCGTCCCGGGTGCGGGCGAAAGAGGTCGACTACGTCATCGTCCGGGAGAACACCGAGGGCCTGTACGCGTCGCGGGACAAAGGTGTGGGCAACCGCTGGGCGGTGACGGACACGCTCCTGGCCACCCGTGAGGGCACTTTGCGGGTCGCGCGTAAGGCGTTCGCGATCGCCGCGGCTCGGCGGGGCGCGGCCGCCGATGGAGTGCGTCGGGTCACCTGTGTCGACAAGAGCAACGTGCTGCGTAGTCACGCGTTCTTCCGCGAGGTGGTGACGGAGGTGGCGGCGGAGTTCCCGCAAGTGGAACTGGAGTACCGCTACGCCGACGCCGCCGCACAGGACCTCGTGCTGTCTCCCGAACGGTTCGACGTCCTCGTGATGGAGAACTTCCTCGGTGACGTGCTCAGCGATCTCGGCGGAGCCACGGTGGGCGGCATCGGCTTGTGCCCCGCGGGCAACATCGGCGACGGTGCCGCGTACTTCGAACCCGTGCACGGCAGCGCCCCCGACCTGGCCGGACGGGACAGGGCCAACCCGGTGGGACAGTTGCTGGCCTCCGTGATGCTGCTCGATCACCTGGGCCACGTCGACGAGGCCACGCGCCTGCGGCGGGCCGTGTCGTCGGTGCTGGCCCGCGGCGCCGTGCGGATCGAGACCGACGGGACCGTGACGGGTGGCGCCCGCGCCGTCGCCGACGCGGTCGTCGCCGCGCTGCGGGATTGACCCCGGCATTTCAGTCCACATGCGACGCCAATGGACCCGATTCGCTCCTGGCTTTCGGCGTCGAACGCTGGGACAATGGCGGCGTGATGTGGCTGGAGCTTGAAGGTGCCGTGAACACCCGCGATGTCGGCGGGATCCCCACCGACGACGGAGCGAAGATCGCTCCCGGCCGCTTGTTGCGGTCGGACAACCTGCAGGATCTCTCCCCCGCCGACGTGACGCGCCTGGTGGAGGACGTGCGACTCGACACGGTGGTGGACCTCCGTTCACCCTTGGAAGTGGCCGCCGAAGGGCCCACACCACTGGGCCGGGTGAGTCACATCATTCACGTCAACCACTCACTGCTGCCCGAGCGCGGTATCGACGCCGGGGCCGAGGCCCTGCTCGTGCGACGCAAGCGGGAGGAGGAACGCCATCCCGGCGATCCGTCGTACCCGCACTACCTCGGTTACGTGGAAAACCGCCCCGACAGCATCGTCGCCGCCCTGCGGGCCATCACGCGTGCCTCCGGGGCTGCGCTGGTGCACTGCGCGGCGGGTAAGGACCGCACGGGCGTCGTCGTGGCCTTCGCTCTCACCGTGGCCGGAGCGCGCCGGGAGGACATCATCCGCGACTACGCGGCCACCGGCGAGCGGTTGCACCTCATCCTGGAACGTCTCCGCAGCACGCCCACCTATTCCAGGAACATCGACAGCGTGCCCGAGGACCATCATCGGCCGCGCGCCGAGATCATGGAGGCTTTCCTGGAACAGGTGGATCGGCGCTACGGCGGCGTGGAGGAAGTGCTCGGGCGTAACGGCTTCGGCGACGACGAACTCGACGCCCTGTACCGCAAGTTGCGGGAGTGACGTCCCCGCTCGCGCTGTCACGGTCGCCCGCCGACGAGAACCGATTCGGTACTGCCCTATTCTGCCGACATGGCTGAGCTGACCTCACCCTTCGGTACCTGGACGTTCGATGGGCAGACGCTGCGTATCACGCCCGGTTCGCACCGGCGTGTCCACAAGGTGAGGAAAGCTCTCGGCGAGGTGGCGGTCCCTCTCACCGCCATAGCCGGCATCTCCTACGAACCCGGCCGTAAGACCGGTCGTCTGCGGGTGCGACTCAAAGCAGGCGCCGACCCTTTGTCACAGGTCGCCGGCGGACATCTCAACGACAACGCCGACCCCTATCAGCTGACGGTCGAGCCGGAACAGCAACAGGCGGCCGAGTACCTGGTGGACGCCGTGCGGTTCAGTCCACGCCCCGCCGACGACCCGGAGACTTTCGACCATTACGTGCTGCCGGGTCCGCCGGTTCCGGTGCATGTGTCGATATCGGAGGGCTCGGTGTCGTGTGACGGCTCCCGCGTCGTCATCGATTGGGGTTGGCAGGCGCCCGAGGCCAAAAGCAAGCTCGGTCGAAGGGAACTCAATCTCACCACGCTCGACGGGGTGGACTGGCGGCCGATGAGCGGGCTGACCGACGGTCTGCTGCGGTTCCGCGTGCGCGGGTTGGAGACGGCGCTGCCGCCCGAGGCCGATCCGCATTGCCTGCGGTTGGGCTGGGGAACCGAGAACGAGTTGTTGACCGTGCTCGTCGCCGCGGCCGTCACGGCCCGGCTGCCACATCCCAACACCCCCGCCGAGTCGGCACACCTCGAACAAGGCCGAGCACAAGCCGATGCGAACTCGCTCGACGATGTGGACGGGATCTTGCGACGGCTGAGAGAGCTCGGCGACCTGCACCGGGACGGCATTCTCGACGACGACGAGTTCGCCGCGGCCAAACAGGCACTGCTGCGCAGGATGACCGGTTGAGAACGACCGTTGAACATCGCCACAGCGGTGCCCGGCCAGTGGCGTGGACGTCAGCGAGCTGGGCGCACCACCCCGGCGTGTCCTCCCCCACGGCGCTCCGGCTCGGCCACGGCCTGCAACGTCCCGTCCGGCGACACCTCGATGGCCGCCATCGCGCCGATCTCCGAGGACGACGAGAACTCGTGTCCGTAGCCCGAAAGCGCGGAACCGTACGCCTCACGGAAAGCGGGTTCGGCCGACACGGTGGCGGTGTTGCGTGGCGTGGCGCGCGGCGCCGCGAGCGCTGTCGGCAGGTCCATGCCGAAGTCGATGCGGTTCAGCAACGTCTGGGACACCGTGGTGATGATCGTGGAGCCACCCGGTGAACCGAGCACGAGCCACGGCTTTCCGTCGTCGAACACGATGGTCGGCGTCATCGACGAACGGGGGCGTTTGCCGCCTTCGATACGGTTCGGGTCCGCGGGATCGTAGACGTGGCTGAAGTCGGTGAGTTCGTTGTTGAGCAGGAAGCCTCGGCCGGGCACCGTGATACCGCTGCCACCGGTCTGCTCGATGGTCAACGTGTACGACACCACGTTGCCCCATCGGTCCACAACGGACAGATGCGTGGTGGACGGACCCTCCGTGTCGGGGCGGTCCACGACGGTGCCCCCGGTATCGGCACAGGACGGGTCGTAGTCGCCGTCGGCGCTTCCGGCGGCCACGGGTTTGGGAGCCGCCGCCGTGGGGTCGAGTTCACACACGCGCTCGGCGGCGAAACCGTCGGACAGCAGCTCCTCGGTGGGAACGTCGACGAAGCTCTCGTCACCCAGGTAGCGGGCACGGTCGGCGTAGGCCAGAGCGGATGCCTCGAAGTAGTGGTGCAGTGCCTTCTCCTGGCCCATCGAGGCCAGGTCGAACCGCTCCAGGATGTTCAGTGTCTCCCCGACGGTCGTCCCACCGCTGGACGGCGGGCCCATCCCGACGACTTCGTAGCCGCGATAGTCGTGCCGGGTCGGCTCCGGCCACAACACCTCGTATGCCGCCATGTCCTCGGCGGTCATGTGTCCTTCGGGAACGGGGAGGTCGGTCCGGCCGGACAACGGCGGGGCCTGCACGGTCTCGACGATCTCGTCGGCCACCGGACCGGTGTAGAACCAGTCAACGCCTCGGCGTCCGAGCTCGGCGTAGGTGCGGGCAAGATCGTGGTTGCGGAACACCGACCCCACCTCAGGGGCGTCCCCATCGGGGAGGAACAGGTCGGCTGTCGACGTGATCGCCGAGAAACGCTCGGCGTTGTCGAGTGTCTGCTTGCGGAACTCCTCGTCCACCACGAACCCACGCCGGGCCAGGTGCGTCGCCGGACGCAGCGCCTCCGACAGCGAGTACGTTCCCCATTCCCGGAGAGCGGCGTCCCAGGTGGCGGGCGTTCCGGGAACCCCGACAGCCGCGCCGCTGGTGACCATTTCCGGAAAGAGCGGGTACGGTTCCCCGGTCGCCGGGTCGATGAAAGCATCGCGCGGCATGGCCTCGGGCGCGGTCTCCCGCCCGTCGATGGTCCCCACCTCGCCGGTTCTCGCGTCGTAGTGGACGAAGAACCCACCGCCTCCGACACCCGCGCTGTAGGGTTCGGTGACACCCAACGCCGCAGCGGTCGCCACGGCGGCGTCCGTGGCGTTCCCGCCTCGACGGAGCACTTCCAGTCCGATGGCGGTGGCCTCGGGGTCCACGGAACTCACCGCTCCACCACTGCCGACGGCGATGGGGGTCTTCTCGACCGGCCGTGGCTGCGCCACAGCCGCCGCAGCCGTGGACTGGGTGAACGTCGCCAGACTCGCCGTCATCCCCACCGCGGCCAGGCACGCCAGGGCACGGTGACGGGCGGAGCGTGTGACGCCTGTGGACATCCCCACCTCCCGGTGATCGGAATCGGTGGCCCCGCGGTCGTACGGAACCGCCTCCAGCATGGTCCACGATGGACCGCACCACAGCTCTACGCCGCCCGGACGATTTACTTTCCCCCGATTGCTCCGGCTACTACGCCACCCGAGTGGTGACAGCACGGCGGGCCACAACACATCACCCGGAAGGGCTCGCCCAAACGGCGATTTTGGTATAGACCAGATCTTTCCGCCGTCAGGGAGGAGTGGACGTGCGCACCACAGCAACACGGGCCGGGCGCCACCGAGGAACCACCTTGGTGGCCGCGGCGCTACTCACGGTGGTCTCCGGCTGCTCGGGCGGTCCGGACGGCTCGGCCGGAAGCGAAGGCTTCACCACCAACCTCCAATTGGGCACGGGCAGCACAGGCGGTGTGTACTATCCGCTCGGCCAGGAGTACTCGGGCATCTTCGTCGACACCGCCGACGTCGACGGACTCGCCGTCACCGCCGTGGAGACAGGGGCCTCGGTCGAGAACCTCGCCAAGATCGCCCGTGGGGAGCTTCAGCTGGCCATCGCCCAGCACAACACGGCCAACGACGCCGTGAACGGGCGCGGCGACTTCGAGGGCATGGCGGTGGAGAACGTCGGTTTCCTCGGCAAGTTGTACCCCGAGGCCGCACAGATCATCACTCTGGAATCCACCGGCATCGAGTCGGTCGGCGACCTCCGCGGTAAGACCGTGGCGATCGGCCCTCCCGGTGGAGGTACCCGCGAGGTCGCCGAACAGATCCTCTCCGCCTACGGCCTGGAGGAGGGTTCCTACACACCCTTGGAGGAAGGCTTCGGCGACGCCAAGACCAAACTGCAGGACGGCAACGCCGACGCCTCCATCGAGATCCTCGGCGTTCCGGCTTCGAGTCTGCAGGAGCTGCAAGCCTCCACCGGCGAGGTCAAGCTGATCCCGATCGACACCGAGCAGCTGGACACCGTCGTCGGAAACAGTCAGTTCGAGCAGTACGAGATTCCCGCGGGCACCTACGACTTCATCGACGAACCGGTGCCGACGGTGTCGGTGTTCGCCGCGATGTACGCCTCGACCACACAGGTCGACGAGGAGCTGGGCTACGAGCTCACCAAGGCGCTCTACGAACAGGCCGATTCCTTGACGTTGGCGCAGAAGGAGCTCATCGACCTGGAAGAGGCCACCCTCGGCCAGGGCGATGTGCCGTTGCACCCGGGGGCGCAGAAGTACTTCCAGGAGCAAGGCCTGCTCGACTGAGCCGTCCCACGTCGAAGAAGGGGTCGTTCGACGATGGCCGACGACACGGCGACATCCGCACCGGCACCGCAGCCGGATGCGGGCGACGAGGTCGGTGAGCGGGAACGGGAACAGGCCCGTGCCCACGACCGGGAGAGCCGGTACCGCACCCGGCTCGGACCGTGGAGATGGGTCGTCGCGGTACTCGGCACCGCGTTGACGCTGTTCCAGCTCTACACGGCGTTGTTCGGCGCGTTCACCTCGATCATCCAGGGCGCAGTGCACGTCGGTATGGCACTGAGCCTGGTGTACCTGCTCTATCCCGCGAGGAAGGCCTGGGCGGGCAGGCCCGGTGTGCCGTGGTACGACGCGGTGCTGTGCGCGTCGGCGCTCGGTTCCTGTGGCTACATCGTGGTGGACTACGACCGCCTGACCACGCAGGCCGTGGTGTTCGGGTTCACCGACACCGACGTCGTGGTGGCCACGGCCACGATCGTGCTGATCCTGGAGGCCACGCGCCGCTGTGTCGGGTTACCGATCGTGGTGATCGCCTCGGCCGCACTGGCCTACGGCTATTACGGGCCTTCCATGCCGGTCTTCGCGCACCCGGGTTTCTCGTTCGAGTCGCTGGTGTCGGAGTCGGTCTACAGCTCGACGTCGATCTTCGGCACACCCATCCAGGTGTCGTCGACGTTCATCTTCCTGTTCCTGTTCTTCGGGGTCATCCTCGTCCGGACAAACATCGGACAGTTCTTCAACGATCTCGCGTTCGGACTCACCGGCCGCTACACGGGTGGTACTGCGAAGGCGGCCGTGGTGGCCAGCGGTCTACAGGGCATGGTGTCGGGCAGTTCGGTGGCCAACACGGTCGCCTCCGGCTCGTTCACGATCCCGATGATGAAGCGTGCCGGCTTCCGTCCCCACGTCGCGGGAGCGACGGAGGCCACGGCCTCCACCGGAGGCCAACTGGTACCGCCCGTGATGGGCGCGGCGGTGTTCATCATGGGCGAGTACACGGGCACGCCGTACAACGAGTTGATCCTGTACGCGGTGGTTCCCGCGGTGCTGTATTACCTGGGCGTGTTCTGCGGTGTGCATTTCGAGGCCCGTCGTACGGGTATCGTCGGCACGCCGAAGGACCAGTTGCCCCGCCTGCGCGGGTTGCTCACCCGTGCCTACCTTCTCGCCCCGCTCGTAGTCATCGTCGGATTACTGTTGGCGGGCCGTTCGGCGGGCAACGCGGCACTGTTCGGCATCCTCACCGCACTGTTGGTGAGCCTGGTGAGCGCGGACACCCGCCTGTCCCCGAAGGCGTTCGTGCGCTTGTTCGAGGACGGGGCACGCGCCGCACTGCCGGTCATCGCGGCGTGCGCGAGCGCGGGCATCATCGCGGGCACGGTCACCCGAACCGGACTGGGCGGGAAGCTCGCCGGCGGCATCGTGGATCTGTCGATGGGCAACTTCGCCCTGGTGCTGATACTCACGATGGTGGCATGCCTGCTGCTCGGCATGGGATTGCCGACCACGGCAAACTATGTCGTCACGGCGACGATCGCCGCGCCGATCCTGGTGCAGCTCGGAGTGCCGGTCGTGGCCGCGCACTTCTTCGTGTTCTACTTCGGCATCATCGCCGACATCACCCCGCCGGTATGTCTGGCGGCCTACGCCGGCGCGGGTCTTGCGGGCGCCAACCCCATGAGAACGGGAGTGACGGCGTTCAAACTGGCTGTTCCGGCGTTCCTGGTGCCGTACGTGTTCGTGCTCGAACCCCAGTTGCTGTTGCAGGATGTCACGGCCTTCGGGTTCACGACCACCCTGCTGACCGCGGTCGTGGGCATCGCGGCGGTGGCGGCCGGGCTGATGGGGTATGCACCCGACGGTCACCTGTTGCCGCGCGCGGCACTCATCGTGGGTGGCCTCGCCGCCGTCTATCCGCACCTGGGTGTGTCACTCGCCGGGCTGGCCGTGATCACCGGGGTCCTGGTGGAGCGACGTCTGCGGCACCGCGACCGCGACAAGCGGAAGGAGGTCGCCGCCGGGTGAACGAAAGCCCTCGCACAAGTCCAGTCCACGCCGCGATGCCGCGGCGTCGTGGATCGGCCGCCGTTCGGGCCGGGCCAAGGTTCGTCGATGGTCTGGGCTACCGCCTCGGTGGCTTCCGTATCTTCCGTGACTTCCTCGGCTCCCGCCGCTCCCGCGAAACAGCGATTCCAGCCTCGACACCAACCGACGGTAACCGGATTCGACCCAGTCCACTCCGGACAGTAATGTTGCCACTGGCGGAACCGACTCCCGGTCGGCGACGGGATTCCTATCCGTCCTCGGGCCTGGTGGGAGCGCCCAGAACGCCGCACTTACACGGTTCCATATCGATCAGTTCCGTTCTAAGGTATCGCGAACGGCGGCCGAGTAGGCTGCCACCCTGTCGCGCGGCCCGCCCGCTCGGCCCACCGGATTCCGGCGCGCCGGGCACAGACCGGCACGACTCCTTGAATCATCGACACGACCACGATTCGGACACGACGCCATGCAAGCAGAGCACCGTGAGCAGTGGGGAACCCGCGCCGGGTTCCTCCTGGCCGCCATCGGCTCCGCCATCGGCCTGGGCAACATCTGGCGCTTCCCCTATGTCGCCTATGAGAACGGCGGTGGGGCCTTTCTCATCCCATACCTCGTCGCACTGCTGACGGCCGGTATCCCGCTTCTCATCCTCGAGTACTCGATCGGACACAAGTACCGGGCGTCGCCGCCCACCGCGTTCCTACAGATATCCCGCCGCACCCAGTTCATCGGCTGGTGGCAGGTCCTCATCTCCTTCGTGATCGCGGTCTACTACGCGGTCATCGTCGCGTGGGCGTTCATGTACACCGGGTACTCGGTCAACACCGCCTGGGGTGACGACCCTGAAGGGTTCCTGTTCGGCGACTTCCTCCAGGCCCCCGACGCCCCGACCGGCGGACTCTCGTACGTGGGCACCATCCTGGTGCCACTCGTCGTGGTCTGGCTCATCACTCTCGGAGTGCTGGCCGCCGGTGTGCGCCGCGGCATCGAACGCGCCAACAGGATCTTCATCCCACTGCTGGTCGTGCTGTTCGTGGCCCTTGTGATCAGGGCGATCACCCTGCCGGGCTCGTTGGACGGGCTCAACGCCTTCTTCTCCCCCGACTGGTCGGCCATCGCCGACAGCACGGTGTGGGTGCAAGCGTACGGGCAGATCTTCTTCTCCCTGTCCGTCGGCTTCGGCATCATGATCACGTACTCGTCGTACCTGCGGCGGCGCTCCGACCTCAGCGGCTCCGCCATGGTCGCGGGTCTGGCCAACAGTTCGTTCGAGCTGCTCGCCGGTATCGGCGTGTTCGCGACGATCGGCTTCATGGCCGCCAGCGCCGGGGTCCCCGTGGACGAATTCGCCACCGGCGGTATCGGCCTGGCGTTCGTGGCCTTCCCGGAGATCATCTCCAACATGCCCATGGGCGAGCTGTTCGGCGTGCTCTTCTTCGCCTCGCTGGCCATCGCGGGACTGACCTCGCTCATCAGCATCGTGCAGGTGGTCGTCGGGTCCTTCTCCGACCGCACGGGACTGCGTCGTGTCCCGTCCGTGCTAATCGTCGGCGGGTTCACAGCGCTCGTGTCCATCGTGCTGTTCCCGACCACGAACGGTGTCCACCTGCTCGATGTCGTCGACCGCTTCATCAACCAGTACGGCATCGTCGTCGCCGCTTTCGTCTCGGTCATCGTCATCTCCTGGGTGACCCGTCAGCTCAAGCCGCTGCAGGAGCACGCCAACGCCACCTCCGCCATCCGGCTCGGTGCGCTGTGGAGGGTAGCCCTCGGCGCCGTCACCCCGGCCGTACTTGGCTGGATGCTGTGGGACAGCCTGCAAACGGAGCTTTCGGAGAACTACGGCGGCTTCTCGAACTCGTTCCTGCTCGGCGCGGGCTGGGGTGTGGCTCTCGGCGCGCTGGTGCTGGGCATCCTGCTGTCGCTGGTGCCCTGGAAGCAGAGTCGACAGACCACCGCCGCTGAGAAGGAGGTGCAAGGCTGATGTCGGCGAGTGCCATCGTGATGCTCATCGTCTCCATCGGAATCCTGTGGGGCGGCCTGGTGTTGGCGATCCTGCGGCTACGCAAACACCCGGAACTACCCGAGGACGATTCCTGACCACTTCCGGCAGCAGCGCACGGTGTCGAAGAACGCCGTGGCATGGTCGGTGAACGGGGGCGGGCACTTCCCTATGCAGTGCCCGCCCCCGTCGTATTCGGGATTGTGTGTTTCCGCCGCAGTGCCTCTCGCCGGTCGACCACGTGGATCACGTCGGTTCGTGTTCCTGCGCTCGCACACGGTCGACGCGACGTCGCGAGGCGGTTTCCGTGGTCGCGCCGGTTCCGGCCACGTCGACAGCGTGGCCCACCGTCACGTTTTCCGGTTGAAGGTGCACAAGACATGAGCAAAGCCGCCGTGGTGGGTTCGGCCCCCCGACAGCCTGGCCGCCGCGGTGACGCCGGCCTGTGCGGGCATGTCGGTGACCGTGTGGGAGACCGGACCGGAACCCGGCGGCACTGAGAGCAGCGTTCTCGTGCGATCGCCGGCGGACTCGGCCGGGCCACGCCTTTGTGGTAACGGCTGTTCGCCCCACTGGCCGAGCGCTACGACGCACTCGCCGAGCTCGGCCCCAGGTGCGTATCGTCCGGCATCTGATGGACATCGGGGCCCGCATTGGATGCGATCGCCGGACGCGACCACCTGCCGGAAATGCCTAGAGTCGGATCGACCCTGCTGGCCGGTGAGGGGACTGCGATGGCAGCACAGTGTACGGATGCGGTCGACAAGCCCACTTTCACCACGGCGTCACTTCCCTGGCGCACCATCAGGCTCCCCGAACACGCGGATCCGCGGGGCAGCCTGGCGGTGGTGGAATCAGGCAAGGACGTGTTGTTCGACATCAAGCGGGTGTACTACCTCTACGACCTGCCGATCTCCACTGTGCGCGGCGCGCACGGACACCGCATGCTCGAACAGCTGATCATCGCCGTGCACGGGCAGTTCGAGATCGAACTCGACGACGGATTCCACACGGCGCGGGTGCGGCTCGACCACCCGGCGACCGGCCTCTACATCGGGCCGATGGTGTGGCGGAATCTGGTGAACTTCTCCGCAGGTGCCGTCGGCCTGGTGCTGGCCTCCGCTCACTATGACGAGAGCGACTACTACCGCGACTACCCGAGCTTCCTCGCCGCTGCCCGGCGGCTCGGGAATGGAACGAAGTAAACTTTTCGACTCATCCGATTCCGACGAACAGCCCACGTCCGGATGGGCCACCCGGACGATAGTTCACTCGAAGCCCCGCCGATTCGAATGCCGTTTCGTACTGTTCGCGAGTGAACAGGGTGATGACATGCTCGGTTTCGATATGCCTGATGCCACCATCGGGGTCGCCGAGCAGGAAATGCACGCGCATTCGCGTCCGCCCCGCGTCCTCCACCGAATGTGACATCCGGGCGATGGTGCGCCGCCCGTCCCGCACGACATCGCCCGCCACGTAACCGGGCAGGAAAGTCTCCGGGAAATACCACGGCTCGACGATCACGACCCCGCCCTCGGTGAGATGGCGTGCGAAGTGCTCGATCGTGGCACGCAGCTCGGCCTCGTCGGCCGCGTAGCCGATCGAGCTGAACAGGCACGTGACGAGGTCGAATCGCCTTCCGAGGGCGAACTTCCGCATATCCGCCTTGTGCAGGGGCACGCCGGGCAGGCGGGAAGCGGCGATGTCCAACATGGCCGAGGACAGCTCCAGCCCCTCGGCCTCAGACACCCGCTCGGCGAAGTGCCGCAGGTGTTCGCCGGTGCCGCAGGCGACGTCGAGGACGGATCCCGGTTCTCGCCCGGCCGCTTCGGCGGCCTCGGCCAGCACCATCGCGACCTCGGTCGCGTAGTCCCTGCCGCGGGTCTCATACAGGGCGTCGTACATCGATGCGAGTTCAGGAGCGTACTCAGTGCCGCCCACGCTACCTCCTGCCCTGGTGCGAGTCCTCTCAAAACGATCATGGAAGCCATGATCGTGCGGCATCCACCATTTCACTGATTACCCTTTCGGATCATCCACTACTTCGCAGATGACCACCGCGGGTAACTTCAGCAAACAGGCCGCCTCCACGTCGAGGGGGCCGCGCAATGTCCCCAAAGTCCGATTAGTCGGAAAATCACACTCGCAAACAAAGTGGGCGCCGACCCCTACTTTCGGAGGGAATCAGACTACCCACACACCGACCACACCCAAGAGATTTCGGCTTATCCGAAACAAAAGGCGAGCTCATCGCGGTCTGACGCCACCTTTCGCCCCCGCAAGCGAGAGCAGTCGCCGACGTCGACCCGACTTGACTGAAGTCGATCAAGGGATAATCTAAAAGCGTTTTACCCGATTGGGCGATATGCACATACACTCATTACGTCAAGTAGTTTTGGGGATCATATGGTCACTGTGGGGCTGGTCGAGGACGCGAGCAAGCTCAATTCAGATGACGGCAGACTGTCCTGGCTCCACGCCCTCGACCTCCAGAGACTCCACATTGAACTGACAGCGACCATGCCCACGCTCGAGGAAGCACTCCGCGGTTCGGGCTCATTACGCAGCCCAGACGTATGGATCGCCAGATCTTCCGACATTCTTCGCTGCACCCGATGGCCCCGCCTGCTCGACAAACGAACGGGCGAGTCCGGCCATACGGTGCGGCCGATCGTCGCGGTGTGCTCGGGAGAGCGGACGGAGATCAGCGATGTCCTCAGACGCGGAGTCTCCGCGGTAGTACGGATGACCGACTCTCCATGGCACCTGGCGGCGGCGATCCATTCGGCGTCCACTTTGCACCTGTTCATCTCGCCCCAGTCGCTCAGCGATTACCGCGGCGATGTGATCGGCCTGTTCTCCGGCCCCGAAGAGACCACCCTCAACTCCTTGACCGAACGCGAACGCGAGGTGCTGACCTGCCTCGCACATGGCATGTCCAACCCCATGATCGCCGCGCACTTGCACATCACCCGGGCCACGGTCGGCTCGCACGTCCTGCGTATCCTGCGGAAACTGGACGCGTCGAACCGGACCGAGGCCGCAGCGATAGCCCACTCGCTGGGTTTGGTCGGCAACAGGCAGGCGTTCGCGTCGAGCTGACACCCGGCGCCGATCAGCCGACACGCCTGTCCCAGCGGAAGAATCGCCGGGCCGCCATCGCCCCCACGACAGCCCAGGCCGACAGGACGAGCAGGCCCGGTACCGAATCGGCGAGCTGCCCGGCGAACGAACCCGTCGGATCGTAGGCGATACGCATCAGGTCGACGATCGCTCCGCCCGGCGTCCACAGCTGTTCCGCGGAAGGCCCGGCCGCGCCATTCGTCGCGCCCCAGATGCCGGTCGCCAGCAGGAAGAGGAAGAAAGGCATACCCGCCATGTCGGCCTGTTGGGGGCTCGACACCAATCCGGTGGTGGCGAAACCCAGCGTAGCGGCCATCACGACGCCGAGCACGACGGTCAGCAGCAAGACGAGCACGTTGCGGGGCGAGGCGGGGCCGAGCGCCCACACGATGCCCACGGCGAGTACGCACTGCAGCAGACCGAGCACCACCAACGGTGAGCTGATTCCGATGATGATCGTGCTGTCTCCGGCCTCGCCGCTACGCAGCCGCTTCAGGTAGAGATCCTCCCTCCGAGCGGTCAACGCGAGCGCCGTACTGATGTACACCGTCATACCGATGATGAGCAGGATCTGTAGCGCCACGGGCAGCGCCCAGCCGAGCGGGCCGAGGTTGTCCTGGGAGAACAGGGTCATGAAGACCGCCATCACCACGGGGACGATCAAGGCGGTCGCCGCCACCGTGGAGTTACGGGCCAACAACTTGGTCTCGGCGAGGAACAGCGCGTTGATCTGCTTGCGTGTGAGACTCATCGGAGCTCCCCCTGGACGGGCTGGACACCGGTCATGGGCACCGTCTCCACCCGGTTGCGGTCGAGTACGTCGTGGAAGACCTGGTCGAGCGAGGCGTGGTGGGCGCGGAACCTCCGCAAGGGGAACTGGTGCGCGCTCTGCCACTGCATCACCGCACGCAGGTCGTGTTCCAGGTCGGGAGTGCGGATGTGGACCCGTCCCTCACGTAAGCGTTCGGGGTCCAGGTCCCCCGCCAAGCCGGGCAGGTCCAGCTCGAACGGACCCGGCGGCAGGTCGAAACCGATGTGGGCGCGTTGAGCGCTGAGCACATCCGCCAGGGCACCCTCCACGGCGATCCGACCGTCATGCATGATCGCCAGCCGGTGGGCGAGGTTCTCCGCCTCGTCGAGGTAGTGCGTGGTGAGGACGATGCTGACACCGTCGGCGAGCAGTTCGCGTACGAATGCCCACACGGTGGTGCGGGACTCGGGGTCCAGACCCGTCGTCGGTTCGTCCAGGAACAGCAACGACGGTGAGTTCAGTGTCGCCAGCACCAGGTCGAGCCTTCGCCGTTCCCCACCGGAGAGCTGCTTGACCCGGACGTCGCTGCGGTGATCCAGACTCAGTCTTTCCAAGCTGGCCCGCGGATCGGAATCACGGCTGCTCATCGCACGGCACAACTCCACCGTCTCGGCCACCGTGAGATCCCCGGCGAATCCGCTGTCCTGCAACATGATGCCGATCCGACTGCGCAGTTCTTTGCGGTCGCCCACCGGGTCGAGCCCCAACACGCGTACCGATCCGCCGGCCGGCCTGCGATGACCTTCGAGCGTCTCCAGCGTTGTGGTCTTACCTGCGCCGTTGGTGCCCAACAACGCGAACAGCTCCCCACGCTCGACGTGGAAGTCTATCCCTTTCACCGCTTCGAATGAGCCGTAAGAGCAATGTAGATCGTTCACTTCCACCACGGGACCATGCATATCTCCACAGTAGAAAGAATTCGGTGTGGGAGAAAGACTCAACGGTCAGCAATAGCCATGTACATTTCACCGGCTGGACATGACACCTGTCATGCTCGACGCGCCGCGTGTTCTCGGGTGCGACGTATCAACTCGTCCGCGACCTCGGCGGGTGAGGGTTGGGCCAACAACTCGGCACGCAGTCGCTCGGACTCCCGGCGGTACGACGGGTCGTCCAGCAGCCGCTGGAGTTTGTCGCGCACCGACTCCACCGTCAACGTGCTCGCGGGCTCGACCAATCCCGCACCGTGCTCGGCGAGCCGTGCGGCCTTCCACGGTGCGTCCCAGATGTCCGGCAGGACCAGTTGCGGTGTTCCCGATCTCAGTGCCGTGCACCAGGTTCCCGCACCACCGTGGTGGATGACCGCCGCGCACGTCGGCAGAAGAGCGTGCATCGGCACGTTCTCTACTAGCCGTACGGACGAGGGAAGTCGACCCAGCTCTCCTCTCTGCGCGGCGCCGGCGGTGACGACGAGCTCGATGTCCGGCGATGCCAGCGCTCTCACGAGCTCACCGAGAGGCACACTGGTGTGCCCCAGGCCGGAACGCGCCGAGACCCCGAGCGTCACACACACCCGAGGACGGTCGGGTTTCTCGCGCACCCAGTCCGGAACCAGCGCGGGTCCGTTGTACGGCACGTAACTCATCGGCAGCCGTGGTTGCGCGGTGGACAGGCCCAGGCTGGGAGATTCCTGGTCGACGACCCAGTGTCCCTCCACCACGGTTTCGTCGAAGTCCCGACCGTACTTGCGCAGTGTCCAGGTGAGCCACTCCTCCAGCGGATCGTCTCGAAGAGGTCCGGGTGTGTTCGACTGCGCGTCGAGGAAAGCCTGCCGGGTCGCTCCCAGGACGTCCGCGCTCCACAGCAGTCGGGCGTGAGCGGCTCCCGTGACCGTGGCCGCTATCGCCCCGGCCCAGGTGAGCGGCTCCCAACACACGAGGTCAGGTTCCCACTCCTCGGCGAACGTCACGAGACCATCCACCATGGACTTGTTGTTCAGTGGGGCGAAGAGTCCGGGAACCAGGATCGTGTAGAAACCGAGCAGGTCGTGCGGGTCCGGGTCGGCGAGCAGATCGGTGAAGTCGATCCTCGGAGCCGTTCCGGCCGTGGCTGTGTTGGCCGCGAACTTCTCCGCCCACTGATGGTCCTCGCCCACGGGCACGAAGGTGAGTCCGCTGCGGGTGACGGCATCGGCGAGCGAAGGCTGGGAAGCCACCCGGACCTCGTGACCGGCACAACGCAACGCCCAGGCCAACGGCACCATCGAGTAGTAGTGCGTGGGGTGGGCGATCGTCGTGAACAATACCCGCATCGGTTCGAAAGGGCTCATCGAGTACTCACCTGCCATTGGGCGAAACGCCGAGTCACCGGGCTCCGTGGCCTGCGCAGTGGTTCGGCCTCGGAGCGGAGGCCGGGAAACCGGGTCAGCAGTACGTCCGCGGCGATGGTCACGGTGAGGTCGAGAAGGTTCCGGAGGGCCGCGCTCCAGGGGTCGGCCGCCACCACGGTGTCCACCATGTTCGTGTCGTCCGGGGCGAGGTGCCGGTCCTGTGGTTCGACGAGCACCACGACCTGGTCGTTCTCGGGGATTCGGTGCCCGCCCAGTTCGAGGTCGTGTTGCGCCACGCGTGGAAGCAGCCGCAGTGGAGGATTGCGGTGGCTCCACCACCGCGTTTCTCCGCCCGTGCAGTGTTCGCGCAGAGCGGCGACCACCGCGGTCGGTGCCGTGGCGAGGTAGAGCACCGTCAAAGGCAGCGGCGGGTGGGTGGCTCGGTCGTCCGTGCCGCGTCCGACAGCGAGGTGCGCCGCCCGTACCGCGGCCGTCACCGCGAGCACGTCGTCCAGTGTCTGTGGCGTGGCCAGCGCGTCCGAGACACAGGCGAGGCCTCGGACGTGTCCCGCCAACGTGTCCGCGTCCTGCCCGGCGTGGCGGGCGACCTCGGTGAGCGCGCGGACTGCCAGTGGTCCTGCATAGTCACCGACCAGGTCGAAGGACTCGTGGTGTTCGAGCTCTCGGGCGAGCCGGAAGGCGTGTTCGGTGAGCGCGTTCGTCCACGACTCGTGGAATCCGGGCGTGGTGGCGAGCGCGGCCACGATGCGCTCCCTCTCAGTGGGACCGGGTGTCAATCCCGCCTCGGGTAACGGCAGGATCTGTAGGTGCGCTTTGTGGCCGTCGGTGCGCAGATGGCCGAACGCGTCGTCTGTGAGCACCGTGGTGGCTAGAGCGGGGTCCGTGACGATCCACGCACCCACGGCGCTGCGCGTCACCGGCGTGGTGAATGCCAAAGGTTCGATCGTCGACGACGGGTCGACATAGTCGCGCAGTAGGTGTGCGTAGGCGTCACCGGCCAACGCTTCCTGCCAGATCGCACCACGGACGCTCTGCAACCGCAGACCAAGCTCGGCTTTGGTCAGCACCGCCATGATGTGGACTCCGACACCCCGACCCATCGTTCCAGCGCGACGCACGCGCGTTCCACGGCCGATTCCGCGCGTATCATGCGTCCGAGCTCCTCGGCCCGCCGACGCATGTCCGAGTCGTGGACGGCCTGCTTCAGCGCACGGCGCACGAGGCCCGGTTCCAGTCGCGATCCGGGGATGCCCTGCGGGGCGACACCGAGTGCCTCCATCCTTTCGGCCCAGAACGGGTGGTCCACGAAGATCGGGGCGACGACCTGTGGAACACCCGCTCGCAACACCGCCGCGCCGGTGCCGAATCCGCCGTGGTGGACCACGGCCGCCGCGCGGGGGAACAGCCACGTGTAGTCGACGTCGTGCAGGCGGACCACGTCCGGCGGCAGTCGGTCCCCGTCGGGCCCGTCGATCACCACGACCTTGCGTCCCTGGGCCCGTGCCGCGGCGACGACAGTGGCCAGGCTGTGCTCAGGGTAGGCGGGCCACAGGGAACCGAACGACAGCACGATCGGCGCAGGCCCCTCCTCGACCGCCGCGATCGCCTCTGGAGTCGGTTCCCACTCCCGGTCCCAGAACCAGTAGCCGTCCATGTGGACGGTGTCCGGCCAGTCACTCGGTTTCGGTAACACCGCAGGACTCTGCAGGCAGAAGGCCGGCCTGCCACGTTCCAGTTCGGCGAACGGCACTCGACCGCCCAGCGCCCGCTTGCCCAGTTTCGCGCGATAGGCGTTCACCACAGGCCGGCTCGTACGCCACTCGATGCGCTGGGACACGTGGTGGCTGATCCGGTTGTACAGCCCTCCGAGCGGAAGCCTGGGCATACCCATCGCGGGAAACGCCGACGTGGGGGTGTTCGGGTACCACGACACGAACGTCCACGGGATGTCCGGTGGGCGACCGAGGAAGGCGTTGCGCACGAACGGCGAGGTGACCAGAGCGTCGGCTCCCTCGCTCGCCCGGTGCACGTACCCCGCCATCACCGCCGTCGCCTCGGCGGCGACCGCCGCGTCCTGCTTGGGCATCCTGCGCACGAGTTGCCACGGCGAGCGGCTCGACCTCAGTGACGCGATCACTTCCGGGGAACCGAAATAATGCGCCGGACTGCCAGGAACGACCGCGTATTCGAGCCCCGCCTCGTGGGTCAGGTCACGGAAATCGGCGTGAGTCGCCAAACACACGTCGTGCCCTCGGGAACGCAACGCCGAGCCCAGAGCGAGGAACGGCTGTACATCGCCACGTGAACCGATCGCCACCAATGCGATGCGCACCTGGCCTCCTTACGCTTGCGCTTGTGACCGGTACACGGTCACGTGCTGCCGCGAGCCGTGGCCGAAGGGCCCGCCCCGCCAGTCCCCGTAGCGGGCTTCCTTGTCCAACCCCGCCAACCTCGCCATGAGGTCCAGCTCGCGGGGGAACGCGTACCGGCTCAGTTCGGTATAGGTGCTGACCGAACCGTTACCGATGACGGTGTGCACCTGGACCAACAGCTGTTCCAGCTGGTCCACGTCCATATGGTCGATCATCACCCGGTCCGGAGTCAGGTGCCGGATCTGCACGTTCGGCTTGTCGAACCGGTGGATCGGGGTCGGGTCGTACACCTCCACCACCAACCTGCCCCCGGGCTTCAGGTGCTCGGCCGCCCTACGCAACACCTCGATCTGGCGTTCGGAGTCGACCACCATGAACAACGTGTTGCAGGCGATGTAGCAGAGGTCGAAGCCATCACCGACCACGTGCTCGGCGAAGTCGGCGCACACGGTCTTCACCTTGTTGCCGGCATCGCGCTCGTGGAGATTGTCCAACATGGATGGTGATGCCTCGATCGCATACACCTCCAGGCCCCGTTCGGCGAGCGGGATGGCCAGTCGTCCGGTGCCCGCCCCGAACTCGACCACTCGGCCTTCCGGCCCGGCCAACGACGCCAGGAACTCGATGGCACCCAGAGTGTCCTCGCCCGGATACATGTGGTCGTAGACTTCGTGCAAAGCCTCACCGTAGGCTTCTGGCTTCACGTGGTAGCGCATACCGGCTCCCGGGTCACTTCGGTGTCGTGTGTCCCAGAAAGCGAATGGAACTCCGACAGGAACAGCATCCTTGGTTCCAAGGATTCTTCATGTCCGGCTGACTGTGCGATGAGGAACTGCACTTCCTTGGCATCGGCGGGATGCTCGACCTGATGGGTCACGAAATTCAACAACGACAGGTACGCGACGGTGAGCTGGATGCGCTCGGGCTCGGTCACCTTCTCATACGACTGGAGCAGCTCGGAGGCGACGTCGAAGAGCGCCTTCTCCATACGACGACCCGGGTGCCACAGCATTTGCAGCAGTGTCCGGTCCTGGGTGATCTGGTGTTCCCGCCACGGTGTCAACGTTCCGTCGGCGAGCCGCTCACGGTAGAGCACGTTGAAGTCGTGCCTGGCCGGTGTGGGGGCGAAGAACCGCCAGTTGGGGATGGCCATCGCCGTGGGATCGAGACGTTTCCCCAGCGGATGCGGACGATTCGCCTGTTGGCAGATGGTCAGGCCGAACCACAGACAGAGCGTGCCGTACAGCGCCCAGCGGCGCGCGGTCGCCCATCCGAGGGTCGGACGGGACCAACGAATTCTCATGGCCGTCTCCTAGCTTTTTCGTCCTGTGACGGGCTGCTGCGCGGCGACCCGGTTCTCGACAGCCCACTCCACGGCTTTGACCACCCGGGAAGCCAGCTCTCGACGCATGACCAACGCGTCGTGCTCCGCGGCGTACACCACGTCGTGGGAACCGACGTCGGTGAGTTGCGCCAGTTCGGCCTGCATCCGGGCGTGAGCGAGGTCCATGGACGACTGCGCACCCGCCGTGACCACCGCTACCGGGACGTCAGCACGGGGCACTGCCTCCCGCGCCTCGTTGGCCCAGAACGTGTACCAGTCCGCGAACTCCCGACGCGCGGCCGCCCACGGCTCCGGCCTGTGCATGACCTTCCGGCTGGGCTCGACCAGATGTTCCGGAAGCTCACCGATCGCGCCGAAGCCGTCATCCGGCCGGGACAGACCGAATCGAGCACGCCAATACGTAGCCCAGATGCCCTGCTCCACCAAGGACATCCCCTCACGCTGCAGCGCCGAACGCTCCAACTGATCGGGGTGGGAGGAGTCCACGAGTACGATCCCCGCGACGTCATCGGCGTGGTGCAGAGCGAACGTCCTGGCCAGCAGTCCGCCCACCGAGTGCCCCACGAGAACATAGGGCCCCGGCAAGCCGGCGTTGGAGAGCAACTCCCGCAAAGTCGCCGCGTGCTCGGCGGCCGTACGCGGTGGTGCGTGCTGTGTGCTCCACCCGTTACCGGGCCGGTCGTAGGCGAGGTACGGCAGCCGACCGTCGAGTTCGCGGATCACCCACGCCCACTCCGTGCACGGACACGACAGGGCGCTTTCGAACACGATCGTCGGGCCGTTGCCCTCGGAGTTGGACAGGTGGTGGATCGACTCGGAACCGACCGTGGTGAACCGTCCCGGCGCTTCGGGCCAGTCGGCGACGGAATTCAGCTGACGCGCCGCCACCACCGCCGCGGCACTCGCCGCGGCCAGCACCGACGCACCGAGCACGATCGCTTTTCTCATTCCGTCCCCTCCGTGATCGCCGCACGCCGTGCCTTGGCGTCCGCCCGGCCCAGGTGCCGGGAGAAATGCGCTACCGCGGGATAGGACGCCACGAAAGACCAGAAGAACCGGTTCAACCCCATGAACCGGGCGTTGCCGAGGTGGAAGCCCATGCCGGCGAGCAGGATCATCTTCGCGATCGGCCGTGGCGCGACCAGAACCAAGGGGAACAGCACCTCGGCCACCATGGTCCCCCACGCCACCGCCTGCGCCAGAAGCTTGCGGTCCTTGACCAGTTCGTAGAAGAACCGGTCCCCGTAGGTCCGGGTACGGAAGACGCCGGTGATCGCATCCCCGCTGCGCCACACCGGCGAGGTCATCTTCACCGCACCGGACGTGAAGTACGCCAGGCAGCTCTGGGCCGCGATGAACGCCAGCGCGGCCTCACGCGCCCTGCGGTCGTTGGGGTAGAGCTTCTCCAACAACGCGACGGCGAAGTTGATGAACGCGAAGTGGTCGGAGCCGTCGAGTCCGTAGTTGCTGCGCAGGTTGATGGCCGCGCCCGTACCGGTCATCCCGGCGAGCGCCACCGCTCTGCCGCGACGGCTGACCCGGGGCGACAGCAGGGTGAGACCGCTGACCGCGCGCGCACCGACCACGCCGAGCACCTGCGGGTAGCGGAGCACCTTGTCCAGGTACCGGCCCGGTGTCCGGTTGAGTGACAGCATCCGCGTCCTGGACACGGGCCAACCCAACAGGCTCCGGTCTTCCAACGCCTTCCGGGCCGCCAACAACTCCAGCGCGCTGATTGTCGCCCCGGTCGCTGTCAACCGTTCGACCCGCTGAAACGCCGCGTCGATGTCGTCCTTCGGGCTGTCTTTCCGGCGTGGTGTGCTGATCCGCAACCGCATCTTTCCTCCGACATGCCAGCGGTGGCCGACCGAACGAGCGCCTCGATGAGCAGTGGACCACCGCCGGAACAACGTACGTCCGGCATCGTGCGGTGCGCCTCCCCCAACCGACGGCATTACCTCAACGCGCGGCTCCATCATGTTGCTGATCACGACCAGCGGGGAGAGGTTCGTCATGGCATCGGCCGTGCCGATTGTGCTACACACAACCGCGACCAGCAGTGGTGTACGTCTGCTTCCGACCGTGTCCGTCCCCCCTGCCGGAAAGCAGGAAAATCCGTGATCTCGTTAGGTTTGATCGACGACGGGACCGTCCGGTCCCGCCTCCTCACCGTTCTGTCCCTTTCAGACTTCGGTGGGCCCGAGCTGCGGATGGGTCCGGCGCTGACCCCGGCTCGGGGAAACCCCCTCGACTCCCACTCCACCGATGTGGATGTGTGGCTGGTTCAGTTCTCTCAACTCGACCACATCGGGTCGTTGAGGAGAACCCTCGGTCAGCGAGGTGTGCCCGGACCGCCGTATCCGATCGTCGCCGTCTGCCAGGACGACCCCGAGGAAGTGGCCGCCTCACTGGCCAACGGGGTGTGTGGCATCGTCCTGGTGAACGACCCTCCATGGGAGATCGTCTCGTCGATCCACTGTGCCCTGCGTGGACAGTTCTACTGCTCGTCCCAGCTGCTCGACCGGCACCGCGCGCAGATCGTCGACATCCTCACCCTCGCCCCCACGCAGCGGTTGACCCGTCTCACCGCCCGGGAACACGATGTACTGCGCTGCTTGGCGGAAGGCCAGTCGAACTCACAGATCGCCGAACGATTGTTCATCACACGCGCGACCGTCGGTTCCCACGTACTCAGTATCCTGCGCAAATTGAACGCCGCCAACCGCACCGAGGCGGCGGCACTGGCCCACCGACTCGGACTGATGGGCTCCCACTCGCCCGGTGGGCCGCGCACGCGGCCCACCGTCGGCTGATGAGGTCAGTTCTGCCCGGACCGCCGCTTGAGCACGTACCCGATCAGACTGCCCAACGCCATCCCGATGACCATTCCCACGAGCACCTGATCGAAGAGCATTCCGGCGACGAAACCGACCAGAGCTCCGATACCCGTCAGGTACTCGACGGTGTACTTCCGCGCTCGTGTGTTGTTCGAACCCATACATCTCTCCATTCCGCCGAGCATCAGGACGACCCGAATACGGGCGACACACTCTAGCGCCTCGAACCGGTGGGATCAGCCGGAAGCGAATGGACAGACCCCACCGCCCCACGAACTCACCGCTGTGCCCTCAGCGGCCTTCGGACGTCTTCACGACGCCTCGCTGTGTCCTTCAGGCCCGCATCCCGCTCGCGCGAATGGACAACAGCTCGGCGCTGGACCCACCCGAGGGCACACTCTCGACGAGCCGACTGTCCTCAAGACCTGTCGAGCTCGCCGCACCGGTGGCCGCGATGAGGAAGGAGGGGCAAGCGCTCACCACGAACGACGCCTCCTGAAAACCGAGCATGCCGTCGTTCACCCGCTGCAACGGAGCCAGAGCACCACCCTGCTCTGGAATAGCGATCTGGGCGATTTTCTCAATATTGTTCATCGTCACACCTTCACAATCGGTCGACGCCGTACGTCAACACACTCCGAGGTAATTTCCAAGGGCATCATGGTGGCGGTTTACGCCACACATCGCCGATCCCCCGACATGGGGTCGGGTGATTTCCCACTCCGCTGCGGCGGAAAAAGACGGCACAAGCGACAGGCTCGCGTTCGGGGCGGAACACAAAACTGCGGGGGCCCACCGAGGAGAACTGGTGGACCCCCTGGTCATGCGAACCACGCCGCCGTGGACTTAGTTCTGCATGCCCTTCGTCCGCATGGACAGCAGTTCGGCACCGGACTTGCCCGACGGAACGCCGCCGTCGTGCTTGGCCGCGCTCTCGTGGCCCACCAGGTCGAGAACCATGTTCCCGGCCACGAAGAGCACACCGGCCGCCGTGACCAGCGCCGGCGTGCCGAGAACGGGAGCCGTGCCGTTGGCCCGCTCCAACGGACGCAGCACGCCACCCTGCTCCGGAACGGCCGACTGAGCAGCCTTTTCAATGTTGTTCATTATCACACCTCCACTATTGGCCGGCGCTATGCCGACAAACACCAGCGTACTGGCGGAAACGCTTTACACATCCATCAAGTAAACGATTGTTAGCCCCGCGGGAGCGGCATTTCCAGCGCCGATACGAGTGGACCTTCCGGGCACTCGCAGTCGAACAGAGGACCATTTCCCTCCAGCGCCCGACGAGTCCGGCCGAGCGCCGGTCCGAATTCACGCGAGTTCAACATCCCGGTGAGGTCCCGCACCAACTCCGCCTCCGTCTGCCGCTGCCGCGAAGGGTCGAGACAAAACGCGGCGAATTCCCGCGTACACCGGAGGGTCTCGGTGTAGGCGTCGACGTAACGAGCGGACATCTCGACACCGTCGGCGAGCCCGGAGAGCACCGAGTGCAACATCTCTGCGGCGGCCTGAGCCGCGAGCAGGGCGACCGTGGCGGGCGACAAGAACAGTGGATCGGACACACCGGCCGCATCGCCCACCGCCAACCAACCGGGTCCCGCGATGCGCTGAGAACTCCAAGGAGTCCACACAGTACAGGTGGAGTCACGGTCCTGTTCGGGCCGACGCAATTGCCCGACCTCGACATAGTCCGCACAGGGAAGAACCCACCGCCACAACGCCCCGTCTGCCTGTGCTTCGGTGTGGAACACCTCGGGTTCGCCGGTCGCCTGCTCCGGTGACAGTCGAGTGCGGTGCACGTGCCGGGTCGACGCCGGATCGGACACCCGGTCACCGAATCCGCCTGCGATCACGCGATCCTCGCCACTGGCATCGACCACGAATCGGGCCGGAATCCGATGTGTACCGTCGTCGGAGCCCCGGTCACGGACGTACACACCGGTCACGACGTCGTTCGACACGACTGGTCCCGTAACGGTGACGGACGGTTCCAGTGTGGCACCCAATTCACCGGCGCGACGCCGGATCAGTTCCACCAGTGCGGCGTAGTCGACGTGGTAACCATGGTCGTACGACCCGGGTCCGGTCACAGGGCTGCGCCACGGTGCCGAGCCATTGCCCCAGTCCAGCACCGCGTACTCCGAGCGGCGAGCGCCGGCCGCGACGATCTGCTCGCGTAGCCCCAATTCCTCCAGTACCGAGTGCACGCCCGCGGGCAGCGCCTCCGCACCGCTGTTCCCGGCCCGTCCACCGTTGTCCAGCACCCGCACCCGGTAACCACGGCCCGCCGACAAAGCGGCGATCGTCGCACCCGCCAGTCCGGCGCCGACGACCACCACATCGGCGACCTCACCACGTGCCGTCGTCACCGTGTCCGCCGCTCCACCGCCGTGTCGGCGCCCGCCTCCTGGTGCGAACGCTCGTGATTCGGGGCCACGGCATGGAACTCCGACAGAAACACCATCGTGGGCTCGTCCTCTTCGTCGTACCCGCCCGACACCGCGATCAGGAACTGGGTCTGCACCGCGTCGGGATGGTGTGGTCGGGTGGCGACGTGCGCCAGCAACGTCAGGTACGGCACCGACAGCTGCACGGTGGGGTCGGCGTTACCGTTGTTCGGTCCGCGCTGTCCGATGAATCGCAGCAGTTCCGCCGACGTGTCGAACACCGTCTTCTCGGCCCTGCGGTGCGGGTGCCACACCGCGTGCAACAAAGTGCGCTCCTCCACGTGGCTGACCTCGCGCCACTCCGTGAGCGTCCCGTCCGACAACTTGTCGCGCATCAAAAGATGGTGGTCGTGGATCCCCGGGTTGGGCGCGAAGAACCTCCAGTCGGTGACGATGAGGTAGAGCTTGTCCCAGAAGCTCGGCTTGCTCTGGTCGCGATAGAGTTTCTGGCCCGCCACGGTCAGCCCGAACCACGTGGCGAACAACGCATACAGTGCGCCTCTGGCCTTCCTACTCGCCATAGTTGGCTCCTTCTCCGGCACCGGACACCGGGACTTCGTTTCTCGGCTGGAGCACCGCCGTCACGGCCTGGGACACGAGCTGGGCCCAGCGTGCGTTGAGGATCAGTTCGAAATGCCCGGCTTCGCGCACCGGCACCGCGAAGGAATTCCGGGACCACGACAGGAAGTCCTGCTGCAACCTCTGATGAGCCACGTCGTTGCGTAGGGACTCCCCCGAGATCACGACCCCGAGCGGGAACTCGTCGGGAAACGTTCCCACCTCCACCTGCGTGGGATCGGAGTTCTTCCACCAGACGAGTTCCGAGACGGCCGTGCGCCAGAAGGCCGCCCGGTACAACTGGGCCCTGGCTGTCCGTGCGGCTTCGTCGGGAAGGTCGACGAACTGCTCCTCGATCCGCTTGCGGGCAAGGCCGAGACTCGCCCGCAGAGCGGACAGTTTCAGTGACTGCTCCAACCAGGCCATTCCACGCCGTTGAGTGGCGGAACGCCGCAGTTCCCACGGGTGGAGCGCGTCCACGAACACCGCACCCGCCACCCGATGCGGATGTCGTCCCACGTAGTGGCGGACGATGAGGCCGCCGAAGGAGTGTCCGACGAGCACGACCGGCCCGGTGACCCCCACGGCGTCCAACAGCTCGTCGAGGTCATCCGCCAGCCGGGGCACCGTCCGCGGTCGCGGACCGGGATCGCTCCAGCCGCACCCCGCGCGTTCGTAGGCCAGTGTGGGCACCTCGGGTGGCAAGCCGCGGCGCACCCACTCCCACACCTGTAGAGGTGAGGCTAGACTGCTTTCGAACACCACGGTGGGCGTGTCCGTCGGGGTGCCTCGCAACGACACGTGCAACCGTCGGCCGTCACCGAGGCGGACGAGCGTATCGGACGAGTCGTCCTTCAACGCGGGTGGCATAGGTCCACAAACCTCCTTACACCAGGGGAAGTGAGCCGCGCAGCGAGCCGACCGCACAGTTTTGGCCCGATACCGTTTCCGCACGGCCGGACGGGCCACCGAACTGGATCGAGGTCAACCGCTGGTACAGCGGGCTGTCCTGCAGCAGCTGTTCGTGTGTGCCCATCGCCCGCACTTCGCCCGCGTCCATCACCACGATCCGGTCGGCGTCCACGATGGTGGAAAGCCGGTGGGCGACGCTGATCACCGTGCACTCACGGGCGATCTGGGTGACGGTGTTCCGCAGCATCAGCTCGGACTCCGAATCCAAATTGGATGTCGCTTCGTCGAGGAGGAGGACGGACGGTCGACGCAGCAAGGTCCGCGCGACCGCCAACCGCTGGCGCTCACCGCCGGACAGCCCCGCACCGCTTTCACCGAGCTCGGTGTTCAGGCCCTTGGGCAGCCTCCGCACGACCGGTTCCAACCCACTGAGGGCCAGCGCGCGTTCGAGCTCACTGTCGCTTGCTCCGCTCTGCCCGTACAGGAGGTTGTCGGCGATGGTGCCACGCAGTGCCGTACTCTCCTGCTGCACGTAGCCGACCAGTTTGCGCAATTCTCGCACCGGGATCGTGTTGATGTCCTGCCCGCCGATGAGGATGCGCCCATCCTCCAACGGGTAGAACCGCATCAGCAGTTGCAACAACGTGGTCTTACCGGAGCCCGAGGGACCGACGATCGCGGTCAGCCCCCGGCCCGGAGCCGTGAACGAGACGTTCCGCAACGCCGGTGTGTCACCGTGGCTGAAACTGGCCCTTTCGAATCTCACTTCGTCGTGGCTTTGTTCGGACAGGTTCACGGTGTCCACCGAATAGACGGGGGACCGCACCTCGGCCTCCTGCTCGATGTCGGCCAGTTCGCTGATCCGACCGATCGCCGCCCTGCCCTGCTGAAGCTGTCCGATGGCCATGAACAGCGTGATCAGGGGCGACACCAGGTAGAACAGGTACATGATGAACGCGGTCAGCGAGGCGGCGCTGAGTGAGCCCGTGGCCACCCGGCTCATCCCGGTCACGATGACGACGGCGAGCGACACCTGCATACCGATGCCCATCGCGGGCGCCAGCAGCGCCCCGAGCGCACTGACCCTGATGCCGGACCGGCGAGCCGCGAAAGCGAGTTTGCCGATCCGATCCTTCTCGAAGTCCTCCGCTCCGGAGGACTTCACGGTGGCGAGCGCGCTGATCGCTCGATGCAGGTCGGCGCCGAAATCACCCATGATCGTGCGTTGCTGGGTGGCGACGACCTTGAGCCTGCGGGCCAGGACCAGGGACAGAACGCTGGCGACCGCCAGACAGCCGAGCGTGATCCCCAGCAGCAACGGGTCGATGAGGAACATCAGCACGGCCCCGCCGAGCACCATGGCGGTGTCGACGACGATGGAAGACAGGCTCTGGGACAAGGCGATACGCAGCATCGCCGTGTCGGCGATGATGCGGGACGAGATGTCACCGATCCGGTGCTTACCGAACGCGCGGTAGTCGGCTCCGAGTACGCGATCGACCAGCACGGTCCTGGTCTGGTAGACGATGCTCTCGCCGGTGCGCCCCATGGCGTAGGCCTGCAACGCGCTCAGCGTGGCCTCCGCTGCGAACAGCAGCAGCACGATCACGATCGGCCAGGCCAGGGGCGCGCTGTTCTCCACCGTGGCGATCAGTTGCCCGATGAAGACGGGTTGGGCGAGGCCGGCCACAGCGGCCACCAGACCGAGCAGCACGGCGCCGGCGATCTTGCCCGCGTGCTTCCTGGTGATGTGGCCAACGAGGCCGGCCTCACCTTCCAACCGCACCCTCAAGCCTCTTTCTTCCTACGTCCTAGGGCGCGGGAGCAGTACATCACCGCCGGGTAAGTACCGAGGAAGGCCCATACGAAGCGGTTGAGTCCCATGAGGACGGCATTGCCCGCGTGGAATCCCGCTCCGGTAGCCAGCAGCGCACGGGCCACCGGAGCGGGAGCGACAAGCACCAAGGGGAAGAGCATCTCGCCCACGATGGTGCCCATGCCGACCGCACGAGAGAGTTTGGGGCGAGTACGCAGGAACTCGAACGCGCGCTTGTGGCCGAACATGTGGGTACGGAAGATGTCGCGCACGGCGCTTCCGTCCCTCCACACCGGGGAGACGAGTTTGGCGACTCCGGCGATGCCGTACGACAGGCACGACTGCGCGGCGATGAACCAGAGGCAGGCTTGGCGGGCGCGGGCGTCGGAACCGAACCAACGACCCAACGCGATGCTGGTCAACGAGAGAGTGAGCACGGCTTCCGATCCGTCGGAGCCGTAAGGACTGCGGGCGTGCACGGCGAAATTGGTCGCCGCGAGGTAGGTCGCCGCCGCGGTCTTGCTCGACGAGGAGGAACGCGGATGGAGCAACGTCGCCGCCGCCATCACCCGTAATCCGAACAGCGCCTGGATACCCGGCTTGTCGAACACCACGCCCAGGGCCTTCGCGGGTCGGCCCGTCATCCACCGGTACCGGGTACGTGCGACGTCCCAGCTCAGCAGCTCACCCCGGTCGAAGTCACGAGACGAGGCGAGGTACTCCAGCGACGACACGGCCGCGCCCAGTCCGGTCAACTGCTCGACCCGGCGGAAAGCGCGGTCTTGTTCCTTACGGTCGATCGCGGAGGCGAATCGCTTCTCCAGGGACTCGATGAGGGCCACGGTCGCCTTCCTTGTACTCGTCTTTCGAGGAAATGAGGTGTGGTGTCGCACGGGCGACACCACACCCGATCACTCACTTGATGCTGTCGACCCGCATCCCGAGCAGCTCGTCCACGGAGCCCGACTCCGGAACCGGGCCGGTGGGCGACACCTCGGAGGCGTGGTGGTTCTCGACCAGGTCCGTGATCAGACCCAGCGTGAACACGACACCGGCACCGGCGGCGTAGCCGGCGTAGGCCGGGGTGGCCAGGACCGGGCCGACAGCGGCGCCCACCTGCAGCGGGCTGAGCGTCTCGTCCGCAGTGGAGTTAGCGAACTTTTCCACAGTGCTCATTGGTTTCTCCTCATGCTCGATGAGCTTGCGGGCTCCACGTTATGCCGTGCTCACGGGCGCCTCATCCATCAGATCAACGATCTCCTCCGACAACTTGTCCACGAATGTGCCGGGACGCATTCACCGTCACAGCACGGGAAATCGTGGATATCCACCGAATTGCGTACGAGCGACCTCCCCTTCGGCCGCGGCACCGAAAACCGAGTGCGAGGACAGTGATTCGACTTCTCTCCAAGCCCGCTCCAATGGGTGTCCACTGTAGAGTGAACTGCCTCCGGCCTTGGTGAAGACGAACCGCACCGTCGCAAGAGCCGCTTGCTGTGCGTGGAACTGCGCCGCGGCCAGCCGTACCCGGATTCCACGGGACGGCGTCATATTGGCCGCGGGAACCGCTGCCGTCCTCGCCGTCTCGGCGATCAGCAGTTCCCGCGCGGCCAGGAAGCCTTGCACGGATCGGTTGAGTTCACGTTGCAACATCGGTTGCTCGATCATGCGCTCGACCGATCCCGCCCGGGACCGATGTCGGGCCGTCGCGACGAACTCACGCACGGCCCGGCGAGTGATTCCGAGAAGCACACCGGTGGCGGCCTGCCGGGTGTGCAGCGGCATCGGTAGCGACCGGGAGTGCCGAGACAACTGGGGTCCGGTCACATCGACGACCTGCTCGTAAGCCACGGTGACCTCGTCGCACACCACGTCCGGTGCGGCGGTGTCGTCGAACCGTCCGGAGTCGACGGAAGCCTCCCTGCGCACGGACGCGGCCGGGAGCAGCGCCACCAGCTCGCGTGGTCCGCAGCGGCACGGCAACGCTACCCAGTCGGCGCAGTCCGCTCCCGGGACCTCGTGCCAACGTCCCGTGAGCAGCAGGCCGTCCTCGCCGGGTTCGAGCACACCGCTGACCGTGTCGGCACCTGCGACGTGCGCGCCCTCGTCCACGCCATCCCGCAGCGAGGGAATCGCCCAGTGGAGTACGGCGGCGGCCTGTGCGGCCACGAACAGCCTGCCCATCGGGCCGTCCTCATGGCCGATGTGTTCACAGACGTGCAGCAGTGTCTCCGGTGAAGTCGCCGCGCGCCACGGCGCGGACAGATCGAGCAGCCCCGCTTCCCGGAGCGCGGTCGTCACCGACATACCGTCCTGCGTGGCGGCCACAGCCCGGCGTGCGGCGTCCACCGCCTGCGCCGCCGATGGGCCACATCGCTCGTCCACGGAGATCGTTCCCGTCACTGTGGCTCCTTGCCCGTTCATGTCGCATCGGGATGTCCGACAAGCCGCAGCGCATTGCGCCGGTAGACGTCGTCGCTGACGGCCAGGTGTTGGCCCGCGCCGTAACAGTCACGGAGCAACCCGCGTAGCGTGCGGGACGTTTCGAAGGAACCGACGTGTTCCACCGACCTCGACACCTGTTCGATCACGTGTTTGGCCGTGTCCACGGCCTGCCGCAACACCAGTGCCAGTCGTGCCGCGGACCGCGGTGCCAGCTGTGGTTCGAGGGAGAGTTCCTCCCAGTACTCGTCCACGGTGTCGAGCGCGAGCGCGCGGGCGGCGGCGAGAGCGGTTTCCAGTCGCGCGAACTCGATGGCGGTCTCCTCCGCCCACGGCACGGTGGGCGACGACATCAGCGCGGTGAGCTCGTCCAGTGCCCGGCGTGCCAGGCCGAGCGGCAACCCGATCATGAGCACGCCCTGGATGTTGTAAGGGCTGAGCCGATGCAACGGGTCGGGCGACTGGGACGGTTCGGTGAACAGCGGCGCGATGAAGTCGGCGGGCACGTCCACATCGTTGAGGACGATGTCGTGGCTGCCGGTTCCGGCCAGCCCCGCTACGTGCCACGTGTCGAGTACCTCGGCCTTCCTCCACGGCACGAACGCCAATCGGGGTACCCGCGTACCGTCGTCGGCCGGCACGGTCACGCCCGCCATGATCCAGTCGGCGTGCAGGCAGCCACTGTTGAAACGCCAGCGCCCGTTGAGGCGGTAGTGCCCGTCACCGCTCGGTTCGGCGGTGCCCGTCACCGCCGTCGAGCCCGCGAGCACGAACGACCCGTTCTCCCCGGACATTCGTGCCAACGTCTTCGGTGGCAACCATGCGGCGTAGGCGTTCTGGTTGCCGATGAATGCGCACCACCCGGTGGCCGCATTGGCTCGGCTCAGTTCCTCGATGACGGCCACGACGGTCCGGCCGGACAGGTCCGCTCCACCGAGCGAGCGGGGCAGTCCGATGCGGAAGATTCCACACTCACGCAGAGCCGCGACCACCGCGGGGTCGAGTGTGCGAGCGCGGAGGGAGTCCTGGGCCCGGCCACGGGAGATCGGTGCCAGTGCCCGCGCCTTGTCGAGCGGGTCCTCGTATGTGCGGGCGATCTCGACGATGTGGCTCGTCTTCTCGATCGTGGGAGCACACGCGTCGGCTTTGCGCCAGAACTCCGCGACCGGGGCGGGGGCCTCGGGCCACAGTGCCCAGGTGGCGGTGGACAGCTCACCCGCGGAAGCGACGGCGCAGGTGAGCACGGTGCGTTCCCCGCAACGTACTTCCATGGTGAAGGACGTGGGATCCGCGATCGTCTCGATGTCGCAGTCGGTCCCCGCGTGTCCGAGTCGGTACCGAGTCCGGCCGTTGGCACGTCCCGTGAACTCCACGGAGACGGCACTGCCGACCAACCACGGCCAGCACTGCGGGGCGGACAGCAGGTGCCATGTCCATTCGACCGGCACGGCCACCGACACGGTCACCTTGTCCGGATCGCTCACCGTTCCTCCACGTCGCTCGTCACGACGCCGTCGATGCTAGGAACGGCGGCGCGGCCTCGTCCTCCGTCAGTCGACTGATCCCACTCGATTACCGGTCCGTCGATCGATGCACCATCGTTTGGGACTCGGGCAGTTGCGCGTGGAGGGTCGCTGTGTCCCCCAACACGATCTCCGTGGCCAGCTCCGGGTCGAGGTAACGCCGTGCCACGGATTCCACATCGGATTCCGTCACGGTGTTCAGGTGCCGTAGGTGTCGCTCGACCCAGTCGAGTTCGACTCCCTGGTCGGCGAGCAGCAGCATCAGGTCGGCCAATTGTGCGGAGGAGCCCATGGTGAGTGTGTGCCTGCCGAGCGCACATCCTCGGACGCGTTCCAGTTCCGCTCCTCGAACGGGATCGGTCGCCAGGCGACGCAGTTCCTGACGGATCAGGTCGAGTGCGGTGGCGGTGCTTTGCGGGGAGACGTCAGCCGACACCACCAGTTGGCTGGCCTGGCGCTGATGCACCAGGACCGAGCGTGGCGTGTAGGCACAGCCGTGGCGTTCCCGCAGGGTCTCCACGAGCCGGCAGGAATACATGCTTCCCAAGGAGAGATGGGCCAGCTCCACGGCGGGAAAGTCGGGGTGCCCCAGGCCGACGACGTCCAGCCCGAGACGGATCGACGACTGCACCGCCGATCGACGGTGCACCAGGGTCAACGACCCCGGGCGTGGTGGGGGCACCGGTGGAGCGGAGGGTACGGGCTCCGGCCCTCCGAGCCAAGAGGCGAGCGCGTCGGAGGCCGCCTCGAATGTGTCGGTGACCGGTTCCGGGGCGACCACGATGAGGGTCGCCGAGTCCGGCCGCAACCGGGACGCGTGGAGGTCGAGCACCTCGTCCGTGCTCACCTGCCGCACTCGCTCGGGAGAGGGCGCGGACTCTCCGTAGGGGTGGCCCGCGTACCGAACGGTGGTGAGTGCCTCCTGCACGGCCAGGGCGGGTTCACTGCCGGCCACCCGGAGCGCGTCGGCGATCCGGTTGCGGGCGGCGTTCGCGACCGGTTCCGGACAGTGGGGTGTCCGGAGCACCTCCGCGAGGAGGTCGAGCAGTTCACGGGTGTGTGTGGCGAGCGCATGTCCGCCTATGACGAGGCTGTCGGCGCCCGCAGCCGCGTACAGGTGGCCGCCGATGGCGTCCAACCTGTGCGGAAAGCGCTCTCTGCCCGAAAGAAGGGTCTCGGCCAACACGGCGGCGACGGCCGGTGCGCCGGTGAGCGGCACGCACAACCTCAGCTCGACCAGCGGGCCCGGCCTCGCCGCGGCGAGGACACACAGCCCGTTCGCCAGCCGGGCCCGGTCATGACTGGGAACGCTGACCGAGTTCAGCGGCTCGACGGGTGGGATCGCCCCGGCCGCGGTCATGCCGTCCATGCCGTCGCCTCCGTGGTGAGTTCGACCGTGGCGCGTGGTCGCGAGCGAAGTGACGCCGCGGCCGCGCGAACGTCGTCCTCGTCCACCGAGGAAAGACGGCGCAGAAGTTTACCGCCGAAGGTGGGCTCGTTCCGTTGGAGAGCGAACCGGGCCGCCCACACGGCTCGCGCGGACACTTCGTCGAGACGCCCGGCCAACCGTGCGGTGAGTCGACCCCGAGCGCGGACGAGTTCGTCCGGCCCCGGTCCGACATCGGCGACCGAGTGGAATTCCCGGTCGACGGCAGCGAGTACCCGTGCCGCGTCGGTACCGGGACGAAGATAAGCGGCCACGCAGAACCCTGTGGGATCACGTACCCCGAATGGGTCGCCGACCAGGTTCGCCGCCGCGTCCACGGCCACCGCGACACCGTCGTCGTGCACCAGCCGCTGCGACAGCGGCGCTCGGCCTCCGACCAGGAGTTCGGCCAACACCACGTACGGAAGGAAGGCCTCCAGGTCGTGGATCGGGTCGGGTACGCGCCAAGCCGCCGCCACCGCGGGGAACGGGGCGAGCGGATCATGCTGCTCACCATGCCGGCTTCGGGCCGGTTCGGGCTCGGCCGCGTCGATTCGGGGTGCTGACGTCGCGGCCGGGATATCGCCGAAGTAGGCATCGGTCAGGGTGAGTGCTTCCTCCGGATCAACCTGCCCGGCCACCGCCACCACCGCGTTCCCCGGTACGTAGTGGTCATGGAGGAACCGCTCGACGTCGCCGACGGTGGTCTCGGCCAGTCGCGCCATGTCCTCGTAACCGTGGTGGGTGTTGGCGAACCGGTCGAACAGCAAGGCCTTCAGGGCGCTTCGAGGGAAGGCCCCGTAGGGAACGTTGTTCACCGTGGACTGGAATTCACCGGCGATCACCTCGATCTCACGTCGCAAGTGCTGCTCGGTCACCCGCAGCCCACGCATGCGGTCGGCCTCGCAGAACAGCACCTGTCGCAACGCGCCCGGCGGCACCACCTGGTGGTACACCGTGTCGTCGGAGCGGGTCACCGCGTTGAACACACCCCCGGTCCGCTCCACGAGCCGCGCGTGTTCCCCCGGCCCGACGCCGGTGGAGCCCTGGAACATGAGGTGCTCCACCAGATGCGCGAGCCCCACCTGGTCCCTTCGTTCCGACCGGGTGCCGGCCCCGTACACCACCGCGACGCACACAGAGGGCACAGTGGACTCGGGGTCGACCACCACACGCAGCCCGTTGTCCAGTCTGGCCACATGCCCCGCCGTCGCGCGTGTTCTTCCCGACATCAATTCGACGGGGGCGAGACGAGGGAGCCCGAACCGCGGTGGTCGACGTTCGCCCCTCCTCGGCTCAGCCACATCGCTGCGGTCACGATCGAGAAGCCCTGGGCCATACGCTCGCACCTTCCGTAAGCCTGTCGGCACGGACGTTAACGAGAGTCACCCCCGACTCCAATGTCACGGCCACGATTTCAGCAGTTTCACGGACTTCTCATCGCGAAGGACTCAGCCGTTCGCCCCATGCCCGGTCCACGGAATCAGGCGGCCGCCCCGACAGCCGCCCGGTCGTTCAGCCGACCTTGCCGACCGGCGCGGCGGTCCAGCGGTTCCGGTCTTCCGCAAGGCCCGCGAGACCCGCGCTGCGCGCCATCCAGCGCAGTCCACGGCGAACCTCGGGCACGGGGAACTCGGGTGGCGTCGACTGTCCGTACGCCTGCCCCCGCAGAAGGGCCGAGGTGTAGGAGGCCAGGGCGCTGGGAGGCGGTAGCGGGTCGCCGCCGAGGTAGCTCACCACGATCAGGTCCTCACCGCATCCCGCCTCGACCGCGCCCGCCCAGCCGTGCCGTTCGTCCCACAGGAGGGCGACGTCACGGTCGGGGAAGTCGGGCAGGTGCCCGTCCACCGCGAGGTATAGGCTCAACGGCTCGGATTGGATGTACGACGAGTCCCCGGTCAGCCCCAGGGTTTCCACGGCACTGCGAACGTAGTGTTGCAGCCCCCGCGTCTCCGGATCTCCCGGTCCCAGTTCCCATTCCATCGGCTCTCCGACCAACTACAGATCACTCACGGTGTTTCGGTGTTTCTCGGCCCCGACGGTCGCCGGGCCGCTCAGGAGATACCCCGGCGAAACACTCACCCAAACGTGTGTATGGCCGTTCGCACATCGGCGCCGTTCGCCCTCTCCGTGCCGGGAGTGCCGCAATCGTTCCCCTACGCGGGCCCCTTCGGAGTAGTGGTCCAGACCGTTCATCCCGATTACGCCGCCATTCGTCTTACCGTCGCGCCATTGACCGCTGACTCCTTGTGACCGGCACCACTCGGTGTTGTCATGAGTGATCGACGAGTCAGCCCGCGAAGTCGGGGAGGAAGGACGTCGGTGATGAGACGAACACGGTCACGTATCGCGATTGGCTTGCTCAGTGCTGCCACTTCCCTGGCACTGCTCACTCCCCCGGCCGCTCACGCCACCCCGCCGGGCCACTCCGAGTGGATCGGCAGCTGGCACGCCGCCATGACCACGGCCGCCGCGAGCGGCCCCTCCGCCGAGGGCTTCACCGACACCACCCTGCGGCAAGTGGCTCACCTGTCGGTCGGTGGTGACGCCGTACGAGTCCGGATCAGCAACGCTTACGGAACCGATCCGCTCACGGTGGCGGCGGTCACCGTCGCCCCCAGGTCGGACGACGCGGCGGGCACCCCCACGGTCGACCCCAAGGCACTCACCGAGGTGACGTTCGGAGGGCGGGCCGCGGTGACGATCCCCGCGGGCGCCGACTGGATGTCCGACCCGGTCGACGTGTCCGTGCCGGACGACTCGGATCTCGTGGTGAGCATGTACCTGCCCGGTCCCACCGGCCCGGCCACCACCCACCGGGCGGGGTACGCCACATCGTTCGCCGCCTCCGGTGATGTCACCGCCGACGCAGGAGAGGCGTTCGACAAGCTCGACACCTCACGCTACTTCCTCACCGGGGTGGACGTGACGACCCGCGCCCGTGGTTCCGTGGTGTTCTTCGGCGATTCCATCACTGACGGCGTGATCTCGACGGTCGACGCCAACCTGCGCTACCCGGACCAGGTCGCCGACCGGCTCCTGACGCGCCCTGGTCCTCACCGGTGCGGGGTGCTCAACAGCGGCATCAGCGGCAACCGGCTGCTCACCGACGCCGGAGCCTCCGGCGACTCCGCCCTGGCCCGGTTCGACCGGGACGTGCTGAGCAGGCCGGGAGTACAGACGGTGGTACTGCTCGAAGGCATCAACGACATCGGCAACAGCGAGGGCGCGCTGGAGCCGGAACAGCTCATCGCCGTCTACCGCCAGTTCATCGCCCGCGCCCACGCCGCCGGGATCACGGTGGTGGGCGCGACACTGACGCCGTTCGAGGGCGCCGCGTACTACACCGAGGCAGGCGAGGCCGACCGCCAGGCAGTCAACGAGTGGATCAGGGACTCGGGTGAGTTCGACGCCGTGGTGGACTTCGACGCCGTGCTGCGTGACCCCGCCCATCCGAGCCGCATCCTTCCCGCCTACGACCCGGGCGACCATCTGCACCCGAACGACGCCGGGTTCGCCGCGATGGCGGCCGCGGTCGACCTGCGCACCATCTGCTGACCGCGGCCGTGGCGGAGGCGACGACGATCTCGGTCGTTCCCCGCCACCGCCGCGGGATCGGCGGATCCTTCGGGAAGAATCCGACCGCTGCACCCGCCGACCCAGTCCGACCGGCCCGGCCGGTCCGCTAGTCCCGCGCCAGCGCCGCTTCCACCGCCGTGGCGATCTCGTTCGCCTCCGGTTCCGTACGAGGCCGGAACCGGGCGAGCACGCTGCCCTGGCCGGTGACGAGGAACTTCTCGAAGTTCCACTGGACGTCGCCCGCTTCACCGTCGGCGTCGGGATGCCGCGTCAGCTCGGCGTACACGGGATGGCGGTTGGGCCCGTTGACATCGATCTTGGCGAACATCGGGAAGCTCACGCCGTACGTGGTGGAGCAGAACTGGGCGATCTCCTCGGCCGTTCCGGGTTCCTGACCGGCGAACTGGTTGCACGGAAAACCGACTACGGCGAATCCGCGGTCGGCGTAGCGCCGGTGCAGACGCTCCAACCCCTCGTACTGGGGCGTCAACCCGCACTTCGACGCGACGTTGACCACCAGGAGGGCCTTCGCCCCCAGTCCCGCGAGAGTCGCGGGCTCACCTGAGAGTGTGCGCAGTTCGATATCGGTCAGAGCCATGACGTGCCTTCCTCCGCCGTGACGATCGTGGCGAAGGGAAGTCTACGTCGACGGCGGGCTTGTTCGGTTATGTTGCGATGCTGCATCGTTTCCAACATCGATGTGACGCCGGGCTCTACCCCACCGAACCCCATAAACCGTTGTTACCAGCGAGTTCTGCCCTGTCGACCGCCGGAAGGGTATTCCGATACGCTTGTGAAAATGTGCGATCCTGTGCCAGTAGGTGCCGGGCAGGATCGGCAGCGGGAGAGCGCGAGGAGGGCAGACCGATGTTGGCGAGCCAACGCCGGTCGCGGATTCTGGAGGAGCTCCGCCGGTCCGGTGCCGTGCGGGTGAGCGCACTCGTCGAGCGACTCGGCGTATCCGACATGACCGTGCGCCGCGACCTCGAAGTGCTGGCGCAGCAGGGACAGTTGCAGAAGGTGCACGGCGGCGCAGTCCTGCCGGGCGGGCGCAGTACCGAGGAACCCGGGTTCGCGGCAAAGTCGAACCGGGAGAACGCCGAGAAGTTCGTCATCGCCTCCGAGGCGTTGCGGTTCGTGGAACCGGGCATGGCGGTGGGGCTGTCCGCCGGCACCACGACGTGGACGTTCGCCCAGCTGCTGTGCGACCTGCCGGACATCACCGTCGTCACCAATTCCGTACAGGTCGCGGATCTGTTCTCCAGCCGACCCCGTGCCGACCAGACCGTAGTCCTCACCGGAGGCATCCGCACACCGTCGGAGGCGCTGGTCGGTCCGTTCGCGGTCACCGCCATCCGGTCGGTGAACCTCGACATCATGTTCATGGGCGTGCACGGCATGGACGTGCGTAGCGGCTTCACCACCCCCAATCTCATGGAGGCCGAGACGGACCGCGCGTTCGTGGAGGCGTCCCGCCGGTTCGTGGTACTCGCCGACCACACCAAGTACGGCGTACTGGGCATCAGCACCATCGCCGACATCGAGGCGGCCGATGTGCTCATCACCGATTCCGGCCTCGCTCCCGAACACCGTCAGGCTCTGCGGGACCGTGTCGGCGAACTCATCGTGGCAGAGGTCGCGGGTGGTTCGAGCGACGTGAACACCGCGGCGGCGAGCGAGATGAACCCTCCTCAGGAAAGCGAGCCCAGCGCATGACCAGGAACACCGAGAACTCCGGAAACACCGGGAACGCAGGAAACACAGGAAGCACAGCCACCCTGCTCGACATCACCGAGGTGTCCACGGCTTTCGTCACCGCCTTCGGCCGGCAGCCCGACGGCGTGTGGTCCGCCCCGGGCCGGGTGAACGTCATCGGCGAGCACACGGATTACAACGACGGTTTCGTGCTGCCCATGGCACTTCCCCAAGGCGTGCACGCGGCGGTTGCCCGGACGGAGAGCTCCCGGATACGCATGCTGTCGCTGCAGGAACCGGATTCCCCGGTGACCGTCGACCTCGATGCCGCCCCGGGTGAGGTCACCGGCTGGTCCGCCTACCTCGCCGGTGTGGTGTGGAGTCTGCGGGCGGCCGGATACGCCGTCGGTGGTGTCGACATCGCCGTGGACGGCAACGTCCCGGCCGGTGCGGGGCTGTCGTCCTCGGCGGCTTTGGAATGCGCGGTGGCCTACGCGCTGAACGACCTGTTCGACCTGCGGATCGAGGCCAGCGAACTCGCGCGGTTGGCTCAGCGGGCGGAGAACGACTTCGTGGGGATGCCGTGCGGGGTGATGGACCAGATGGCGTCCATGACGTGCACGGCGGGCCACCTGCTGTTCCTGGACACTCGGTCGATGGTCACCGAGCAGGTGCCGTTCGATCCGACCGAACAGGGCCGCACGCTGCTCGTGATCGACACCCGTGCCCCGCACCGGTTGGTCGACGGCGAGTACGCCGAGCGTCGCCGGACGTGCGAGGACGCGGCCGCGGCCCTGGGTGTCACCGCTTTGCGAGACGTCTCCGCCGAGGACCTTCCCGCCGTACTGTCACGGCTGGACGACGACGTGCAGCGCCGCCGCGTGCGGCACGTCGTCACCGAGAACACCCGGGTGACGGAGGTCGTGCGCAAGCTGCGGGACGGGGACCTCGACGGCATCGGACCGCTGCTCACCGCCTCCCATGTCTCGCTGCGGGACGACTACGAGGTCACCGTGGGGGAACTCGACACGGCCGTGGACGCCGCACTCGACGCGGGCGCGCTGGGCGCCCGGATGACCGGTGGCGGTTTCGGCGGTTGTGTGATCGCGCTCGTGCCGAGCGACCGCGCCGACTCGGTGGTCGACGCGGTCCGTACGGCGTTCGACAAGGCGGGCTACAGCGAGCCGCGGGCATTCACCGCCGTCCCGGCCCAGGGAGCGCGCCGCGTCCGCTGAGCCGGGCCGGTGTCAGCTCCGCGCCAACTCGGCGACCTCCTCCTTCGTCAGCGCCCTGTCGAAGACGCGGACCTCGTCCACGTCACCACGCAGGTGGTCCACCTGCTCCCCGCCGTACTGGGCACGCCCGATCACCGTGTTGCCGCTGCCCTCCTGGGGTGTGCACGCGCTTTCGTGTTCCGCCGGCTCGCCGTCCACGTAGAGCGAGAGCGTGCCCGCCCGCGCGTCACGCACCCCGGTGAGGTGGTACCAGCGTCCGGGTTCGGGTTTCTCCGACGACAACGCCCGCAGCCCGGCGTAGCTGAAGGCCCACCGTTGGTCCTGGCCGGAGTACTGGAGGAAGAAGGCGCTGTCGGTGCCGGTGTCCTGACTGACCACGGTCTGGAATCCGTCACCGGCCTCGTCGAGTCTCACCCATGCCGACACCGAGTAGTCTCCCGCGGTGTCCACCAGCGCCGCCCCGGTGTCGACCTCCCCCGCACCGTCGAAGGACACAGCGCCACCACGCACACCGTCCGTCCATTCGGCACCGGTGAGCGTGGCGTCAGCGTCACCGACGGCGTCGGTGGCCACCGATCCGGAACCGTCGTCGAACGGGTAGGCGTGCACACCGTCGAGGCCCGGCGTGCCGGGGCCGGGTTCGGTGCCGCCGTCGCCGGAACCGTCGGCTCCGGCGATGATCTCCTCGTTGACCTCGCGCACGGCGTCGAAGTCCATCTTCTCCACCTGCCGGTCGTAGGTGAAAAAGCCGTTGACCTCGTGTTCGACGTCGGTGAGTTGGGTGTAGACCGCGCCGCTGATGGCGCACGACCGCGCGGCCTGCAGCACGGCCCGCTGGTTGTCCACGTACGCGGCGGTCAGACTGTCGGAGTCGGGCAGCATCTGGTAGGCGTGGCCTTCGCCGAACCACATGTGCCCGTCGACCTCCAGGCCGAATCCGCCGTGTTCGCCGTCGATCGACACGCGTGTCTCGTCGGGCATCGGTGTGGCCGGGCCGACGTAGGCGTGCCAGTCGATGACGTGTCCGGCACCCGAGTCGCCGAGTGAGTCACAGCAGTTGACCCCACTGTGGGCGTTGACCAGTCGAGTCGGGTCCTGCGCGGCGACCTCCTCGGCGATGCGGCCGGTGTCCTCGCGCGACCACTCGCCCCAGCCTTCGTTGAACGGCACCCAGCCGATGATCGAGGTCCAGTTCTTCTTCTGTTCCACGAGTTCGTGGAGCTCGGTTTCGAACCGCTCCGCGGCATGGGCCGGTGGCCGTTCTCCCGTGCGCATGGACGGCATGTCCTGCCACACCAAAAGGCCCAATCGGTCGGCGTGGTAGTACCACCGGTCGGGCTCGGTCTTGATGTGCTTGCGCACGGTGTTGAAGCCGAGTCGCTTGTGCTGTTCCAGATCCCAGCGCAGCGCCTCGTCGGTGGGAGCGGTGTAGATGCCGTCGGGCCAATACCCCTGATCCAATGTGGACAACAGGAACAGGACCTCGCCGTTGAGCGTGATGCGCAGTCTGCCGTCCTCGCCCAGGGCTGTGCCGATTTCCCGCATCCCGAAGTACGAGGACACCTCGTCGACCGGGCGGTGTCGGTCCCGCAGCACCACGTCGAGTTCGTAGAGGAACGGCGAGTCGGGCGACCACAGTTTGGCGTCCGGCACGGACAACTCCAGCGGCTCGTCCGGCGCTCCTTGCGTGCGGCTGACGACACGGCGGCCGTCCCGGACCACCGCCTCCACCGTCATGCCGTCGGTGTCACCTTCGGTGTTCACGGTGAGCCGCAACGTGGACGAGTCGAGGTCGGGCACCATGTCGAGGGTGTCGACGTGGCCCGCGGGTACCGGCTCCATCCACACGGTCTGCCAGATGCCGGACGCGCTCTCGTAGAAGATGCCGCGGTCGGGAACCCGACGTTGCTTGCCGACCGGCTGCCACGTGGCGTCGGTGCGGTCGGTGACGCCGACGACGATTTCCTGTTCCCCGGAACTCGTCAACGCGTCGGTGACGTCCGCGGAGAACGCACCGTAACCGCCCTCGTGCGAGGCCACCTCGTGGCCGTTCACATACACCGTCGCGGCGTGGTCGACCGCTCCGAAGTGCAGTTTCAAACGGTTGTGCTCACCGATCCGCCACTGGTCGGGCACGTGGAAGGTGCGGCGGTACCACATGTGGTCCTCGTGCCGTTGGATGCCGGACAGGGCCGACTCGGTGGGATAGGGCACGAGGATGCGTTCCGGGAGGGTCTCGCCGAACGGCGGTCGATCGCCCTCGCTCGCGCCCGCGAACTCCCAGACGCCGTTGAGGTTGTGCCATTGCGCACGGGTCAGTTGGGGCCGGGGATACTCCGGCAGCGCGTTGTCGGGGGATACGTCGTGAGTCCACGGTGTCACCAACCGTGGCTCTCCCCTGGTCCAGTCCTGCGTCGGTTCGGCGGCCGCCGTCGGCGTGAGAGCCGCCGCGACCAGGAGTGCGCACAGGGCGGCGAGCAGACTCCGTGAGCGGAGTCCACGGCCGCGTGGTCGAGTCGGTGGTGCGAGTGACAGCACAGTCGAACACCTTCCTCGCGAAAAGACCGCGCCGGCTTCATCGCCGACGCCGGACACGCCGGTGTTCACACGAATCTCACTCCGGCGTGAAGCATTTCACACATATCGACCACCGAGTGTCAACACTTGTACTCACTACCGACCAGGTTTCAACAGATGGACCGGACGAACTACCTTCCCCGTCGCCAACACAGCGAACACTGTCCGTGAACACCGCCCGTGAGCAGAGCCCACGCGAGCAGCCCGACCGGCCGAGTTGCCCGGCCAAAGACCGACCGCGGACGCTGCTGTTGGTTTCTGTTGCTTTATGATTGAATAAATCAGTTCGGCAGATCGAGTGAGTTCGAAGGGACCTGAGCCCGGTGCAGAGGACGCGTACGAAGTTGGCTGACGGCCGCGAACTGCTGTACTTCGCCGCCGACGGCGAGGACGTGCCCGCTCCCCCGGATCCCCGCCGACTGCCTCCGGTCAGCACGTCCTCTCAGCTGCGCTGGGACCCACTGCTGGACGAGTGGGTGATGATGGCGTCCCATCGGCAGAACCGGACGTTCATGCCGGCTCGCAGCGACTGCCCGCTGTGCCCTTCCCGAGACGGCCACCAGACCGAGATCCCGGCCTCCGAATACACCGTGGCGATCTTCGAGAACCGCTTCCCCAGCCTGTCCACGGGAGCGCATCTCGACGACGTGGACGTACTTCACCCGCTGGTGGACGTGCGCCCCGGTTTCGGCCGCTGCGAGGTGGTGTGCTTCACCAGCGACCACAATGCCCGTTTCGCCGACCTCAGCCCCGAGCAAGCCCGCCTGGTGGTGGACGCCTGGGCCGACCGCACCACGGAGCTGTCCGCGCTCGACGGCGTGGAACAGGTCTTCTGTTTCGAAAGCCGGGGCCGCGAGATCGGTGTCACGCTGTCACACCCACACGGGCAGATCTACGCCTACCCGTTCGTGACGCCCCGAACCCGGCGAATGCTGAACGTCGCACGCCGACACCGCGAGCGCACCGGACGAGACCTGCACAGCGACGTCGTCGCCGCCGAACGACAGGCGGGGCTGCGGGTGATCGCTGAGACCGAGCACTGGGTGGCGTTCGTCCCCGCGGCCGCCCGCTGGCCTGTGGAGGTGCACCTCTACCCGCTGCGGCGCGTCCGGACGATCCCCGAGCTGAACGACGCCGAACGGGACGATTTCGCCCGGCTGTACCTGGACGTACTCCGCCGATTCGACCGGCTTTACGACTCACCACTGCCCTACATCTCGGCCTGGCACCAGGCGCCCGTCACCGACGACGAGGATCTGAGCTACCTGCACCTCCAGCTTTTCTCGGTGCGCCGCTCGGCCGACAAACTGAAATACTTGGCTGGTTCCGAGTCGGGCATGAACGCCTTCATCACCGACGTGCTCCCCGAGGACGTCGCGCACAGACTCCGGGAGGTGTAGGCATCGGAAGAAAACAACCGCTGATTCCACGGTATCCGTTCTTATTCGGCTGCCGTGGCAACGAACAAGATTCCCAGTACGTGAAGTCGACGGTGATTCGCGTAGTGGTCCTCAATCAAATGTGTGACTGTTGTTGACACCGGAGGTGGGCCGTGCATGTCCTCGCCGAAGCGGACCTGCGGCTTGATGCCAACGCGATCGACTACCTGTTGCTCGCTTTCTACTTCGTACTCGTCCTCAGTATCGGCTACCTGGCTCGCAAGCAGGTATCGACGAGTCTCGACTTCTTCCTGTCCGGACGGTCACTACCGGCGTGGGTGACAGGTCTGGCCTTCGTGGCCGCCAACCTCGGCGCGATCGAGGTCATGGGTATGTCGGCCAACGGTGCCCAATACGGCATGCCGACCGCGCACTACTTCTGGATCGGCGCGGTACCGGCCATGCTGTTTTTGGGCATCGTGATGATGCCGTTCTACTACGGTTCGAAGGTGCGCAGCGTTCCCGAATTCATGCTGCGCCGATTCGGTAAACCCGCGCATCTGGTCAACGGCATCAGCTTCGCGCTGGCACAGATCCTCATCGCGGGCGCGAACCTCTACCTGCTCGCCCTGGTGATCAACCTGCTGCTCGGCTGGCCGATCTGGGTTTCGGTGATCCTGGCCGCCGTGATCGTGCTCGCCTACACCGCCCTCGGGGGCCTGTCCGCCGCCATCTACAACGAGGTGCTGCAGTTCTTCGTCATCGTGGCGGCCCTGCTGCCGCTGACGATCGTCGGTCTGGTCAAGGTCGGTGGTTGGCAGGGACTGGTCGACAAGGTGTCCGCCGGACCGGGCGGGGCCGAACAGCTGAGCTCTTGGCCCGGTAACCAGCTCACCGGGTTCGGCAGCAACTTCCTGTCCGTACTCGGCATCGTGTTCGGTCTGGGCTTCGTGCTGTCGTTCGGGTACTGGACGACCAACTTCGTCGAGGTTCAGCGGGCGATGGCTTCGAAGAGCATGTCGGCCGCCCGCCGCACGCCGATCATCGGCGCGATCCCGAAGATGCTGGTCCCCTTCATCGTGATCATTCCCGGCATGGTCGCGGGTGTCAGCGTCACCGAGCTGGCCGGCGAGAACAAGGCCGCGCTGATGAGGGGCGAGGACGCGCCCAGCGGTGCCACGTTCAACGACGCGCTCCTGCTGCTCATGCGCGACCTGCTGCCCAACGGCATGCTCGGTATCGCCATCGCCGGTCTGCTCGCGTCGTTCATGGCTGGTATGGCGGCGAACCTGAGTTCGTTCAACACGGTGTTCACCTACGACATCTGGCAGTCCTATGTCATCAAGGACAAGCCGGACGGCTACTACCTCAGGACGGGCCGCGTCGTCACCGTGATCGCCACGGTGCTGGCCATCGGCACGGCGTTCATCGCCGCGTCGTACGCCAACCTGATGGACTACCTGCAGCAGCTGTTCTCGTTCTTCAACGCGCCGCTGTTCGCCACGTTCATCCTCGGTATGTTCTGGAAGCGGATGACGCCCACCGCCGGTTGGACGGGTCTGGTTTCCGGTACCGCCGCGGCGGTCGGAGTGTTCCTGCTCGCCGAGACGGGCGTGTGGGACCTGCCGGGGCAGGGTGCTTCGTTCGTCGGCGCGGGAGCCGCCTTCGTGGTCGACATCGTGGTGAGTGTGGCGGTCACCTACGCCACCCAGCCGAAGCCGGAGGCACAACTGGTGGGCCTGGTTTACTCTTTGACGCCGAAGGAGAACCTGAGGCACTCCACCACCGGGGAGGACGCGGGTTGGTACCGCCGTCCGGGCCTGCTCGCAGGCATCGTGCTGGCCGTCACCATCCTGTTCAACATCATCTTTTAGGAGGCGGTAACCATGACGAACTCCTCCGGCACCAAAGCCCAAGCCTTCGATGTTCGGCTGGTGATCGCCTTACTGACCGGTGTCTACGGCATCGTGCTCACAGTGATGGGAGTCGGTTTCACCAGCGGCGAGGACATCGCCAAGTCGGCCGACATCAACATCAACCTGTGGTCCGGTATCGGCCTGCTCGTCTTCACGGCCTTGTTCGTGTTGTGGGCGAAGCTGCGCCCCATCGCCGTCCCGGCGGAGGAAGTCGAACGGCTGGAACAGGAGAAGAAAGACCACTGAGACCCGGATCGACTGTGGCGGTCACCCTGGTCAGGGTGACCGCCACAGTCGTGTCCGCAG